>NZ_JBITTU010000002.1:0-175040 GCF_044542075.1 Leeuwenhoekiella sp. NPDC079379 | reverse complement strand
ATGTATCACCATGTGGGTGATATTTACCAAGAACCTCACCTACTATTCTAGCAGATTTTTTATGTGCAGTGTTAGATCTAACACCTAACTCATGCATACCAAATAAAACGCGTCTGTGTACAGGTTTTAAACCGTCTCGTACATCTGGAAGTGCACGTGACACGATGACCGACATTGAATAGTCAATGTAGGCTGATTTCATCTCATCTTCAATGTTGATAGGAATTAACTTCTCTCCTTCAGCCATATGTATTTATCTTTAAATTTTTGGTTTAAACAGTAAGGGGCAATATACGTTTTTCTCTTGTGTTTTCAGTATTTAGCCCACTGCTCTATATTGCTTTTTATTAACAAAAATATGTTTCCCTTTTTAATAAGTATGCTTAACTTCCATTGTCTCTTTGAAAGTAATTTTGTCAATTTACTAAAAGTGATATCAACGGAACGGTTTTTGAATTGTTATTTAAAAAACTTAGAAAAAGATAGGAGTGTTTATGGATGATAATTTTTCACCACGAGTTAAAGATGTAATTGCCTACAGCAAGGAAGAAGCTTTAAGACTAGGCCATGACTTTATTGGTACCGAGCATCTTATGCTTGGTTTACTGCGCGACGGAAGCGGAAAAGCTATAGAAATTCTTCAAGCATTAGATGTTGACCTGAGCCACTTAAGGCGCAAAGTTGAGATACTAAGCCCAGCAAACCCAAGTACAGGTTTAGCCAGCAGCGAGAAGCAAAATTTACACCTTACGCGACAAGCAGAGCGCGCATTAAAAACTACTTTTTTAGAAGCTAAACTTTTTCAAAGTTCTTCTATTAACACGGCGCATCTTTTACTTTGTGTTTTACGCAATGAGAATGATCCTACAACAAAGTTGCTAAACAAACTCAAGGTAGATTATGATAATGTAAAAGATCAATTTAAACTTATGATGACTAGCGATGACGATTATATAGAGCCAATTAAAAGTGAATCTTTTAGTGATGACGATACTGCTTCAGAATCTTCAAAAGAAAATCCTTTTAATGCTCCCGGAAATAAAACCAATAAAAAATCTAAAACACCAGTTTTAGATAATTTTGGGCGCGACTTAACAGCAATGGCTGAAGAAAATAAGCTAGATCCTGTTGTAGGCCGCGAAAAAGAAATTGAACGTGTTTCTCAAATATTGAGTAGACGTAAGAAAAATAACCCATTGCTTATAGGTGAGCCCGGTGTGGGTAAATCTGCTATTGCAGAGGGGCTTGCATTACGTATTGTAAAGCGCAAAGTATCACGTATCCTTTTTGACAAACGCGTAGTAACTCTTGACCTTGCCAGTTTAGTTGCGGGAACTAAATACAGAGGTCAGTTTGAAGAGCGTATGAAAGCCGTTATGAACGAGCTTGAAAAGAACACTGATATTATACTTTTTATTGATGAAATACATACTATTGTAGGTGCAGGTGGAGCGACCGGTTCATTAGATGCGAGCAATATGTTTAAACCGGCCCTAGCCCGCGGTGAACTTCAATGCATAGGAGCAACAACTCTTGATGAATACAGACAGTATATTGAGAAAGATGGTGCTTTAGAAAGACGTTTTCAGAAAGTTATAGTCGAACCTACAAATGAAGAGGAAACCATTGAGATTCTTAATAATATTAAGGACAAATATGAAGATCATCATAATGTAGTCTATACTCCTGAGGCCATTAAAGCTTGTGTTACACTAACAAGTAGATATATGACAGATCGTTTCTTGCCAGACAAGGCTATAGACGCACTTGATGAGGCTGGTTCTAGAGTACATATTATAAATATAGATGTCCCTAAAAAGATTCTTGATTTAGAACGTCAACTCGAAGAAGTACGTGAACGCAAAAATTCTGTTGTTAAAAAACAGAAGTATGAGGAAGCTGCTAAGTTACGGGATGACGAGAAAAATATTGAAAAAGATTTAGCGGCAGCTCAATTAACCTGGGAAGAAGATTCTAAGCAGCACAAAGAAACCGTTACCGAAGATAATGTGGCAGATGTAGTATCTATGATGTCTGGGATTCCGGTGACTAGAATTGCTAAGACTGAAAGCAATAAGCTTGCTGAATTACCTAAGTCTATTAAGAATAAAGTTATAGGTCAAGATGAGGCTGTTGCTAAAGTTGCCAAAGCAATTCAACGGAACAGGGCAGGATTAAAAGATCCTAATAAACCTATTGGTTCCTTTATTTTCTTAGGTCAAACTGGTGTTGGTAAAACACAATTAGCAAAAATTCTGGCAACAGAATTATTTGATAATGAAGATGCCCTTGTACGTATAGATATGAGTGAATATATGGAAAAATTTGCCGTATCTCGCTTAATCGGGGCACCTCCAGGATATGTGGGTTATGAAGAAGGCGGGCAACTTACTGAAAAAATACGCAGAAAACCTTATGCTGTAGTACTTCTTGATGAGATTGAAAAAGCGCATCCAGACGTATTTAACATGTTACTACAAGTGTTAGATGACGGATACTTGACAGATTCTTTAGGTCGTAAAATTGACTTTAAGAACACTGTTATTATTATGACATCAAATATTGGAGCTCGTAAGATTAAAGATTTTGGTCAAGGTGTTGGTTTTGGGACTAATGCCCGAAAAGATCAGGCAGAGGAAAATGCAAAAGGAATTATTCAAAATGCTTTGAAAAAAGCTTTTGCACCAGAATTTCTAAATCGTGTTGATGATGTAATTGTTTTTAATGCTTTAGACCGAAAAGAGATTCATCAAATTATTGATATTGAATTAAAGAAATTATTCAATCGCATACAGTCTTTAGGTTACAACCTACAGCTTAGTGACAAAGCAAAAGATTTTATAAGCGATAAAGGTTTTGACAAAGAGTATGGTGCACGACCTTTAAAAAGAGCAATTCAAAAATATATTGAAGATGCTCTTGCAGAAGAAATCATTACTGCAAAAATTGCTGAAGGAGATAATATCTTTATGGATATTGAAGATGGTAAAGACGAGTTATCAATTAAGATTGAAAAGGCTGAAAATTCTGCTCAATCCTAAGATTTATAAGACTTTAAACCACTAAAAAAGAACCACATTTGTGGTTCTTTTTTCTATTTATAACATTTCCTTAATGCCTTCTAATTACATTTTAATTATATTTAATTATGGGATTAACAAGAAAGCTAATACAACTTAAAGCTGGTATCATAGAGTTTACAGATTTTTATGCTCTGGGTATTGTAAATCCTGACATTAATTTTGACGAGAATGATCGTAAAGCATTTTTAAAAGCCTGTCTTGATCATTTTAAAAATCAACCTTTTGGGTATATATCTGTGCGTGATCATTCCTACAGTATTAATCCGTTAATATATTTAGAACTTAATAAAATTGAAAATTTGCGCGCATTTGCAATAGTTAGTCGCACACATATAGGAAGAGGGAACGCAAAAATTGAAGGCCAATTTTATAGAAAACCTTTCGGTATTTTTGAAACCAGAAATGATGCTAAAAAATGGATGAGGGCAGAAGTGATTAAATCTATCGACACAAATTAAAAAAAGGTGCCTTGAGCACCTTTTTTTTTATTATTTATTAATTCGAATTGGTATTACCCTACCTTTATTTGGTTTAGGTTCAATATTTATTAAGAACGTATAAACCCACATCAATGTGAATGAAGGAATAATATCTGTAAATGGAAGAAGTTCTTCTATAAAAACAAGAATAGAGGCAAATTTACCATTACGACCGGGATACATTTTGCTCATTTGTTTTGCGGCTACCGGAGCCCAGGCTAAATCTAAGAAAGGCCCAACAACAGGAATTGCCATACTCAACATCCCCACTGCATCAAAGAAAATGCCTTTCATTAGTAAGTTATAATCTAAAGTCTTCATAACTATTTGTTTTTATAAATATAAAGCAAATAACCTGCCATAGTTATCTTAAATCTGAACTAATAAGCTTTAAAAATTCATTTCGCGTTTCAATTTTCTCAAATTGCCCTCTAAAGCCTGAAGTTGTCGTAGTTGAATTCTGCTTTTGAATTCCTCGCATCATCATACACATATGTGATGCCTCAATAACAACTGCAACACCTTGTGGTTTTAAGGTATCATTAATGCACTCTAAAATATTATGTGTTAAGCGCTCCTGAACTTGTAATCTACGTGCAAAAACATCAACTATACGTGGTATTTTACTTAATCCTACAATATGCCCATTAGGGATATATGCAATATGCGCTTTTCCAAAAAATGGCAGTAGATGGTGTTCACAAAGCGAGTATAATTCTATATTTTTTACAATAACCATCTCATTGTAATCCTCCTTAAACATTGCACCTTTTAAAATAGCTACAGGATCAATATCATTACCACTAGTTAGATACATCATAGCTTTTGCAGCACGTTCTGGTGTTTTTAAAATTCCTTCACGAGAAGGATCTTCACCTAAACCTTTAATTATAGACTCATAATTATTTTTTATTTCGTCTTTAACCGTAATATTATACTCTTCAAACTTTCTGTAGGGTGACATAAGCAATTTTTTGTTTTTTTTTAAAGATAGGCTTCCTGTAATTTATCTTGAAAAAGCTTTTTTATCTTATTAATTTTTGGATCTATAATAAACTGGCAATAACCTTGTTGCTTATTATTATTGTAATACGAACTGTGCTCTTCTTCAGCTAGGTAAAAAGGCTTTGCCTCAGTTACTTCAGTAACAATTTTAGAATCAAATATTTTCTCTTTTTCTAAAAGAGCAATAAAATTTTCAGATTCTAATCGCTGGTCTTCCGTATGATAATATATCGCACTACGGTACTGTGTTCCAACATCATTTCCTTGACGGTTTAATGTTGTAGGATCGTGTGTAGTAAAAAATATTTGAAGTAGCTCTAAGTAAGTAATTATATCAGGATTATAATCAAACTGAATTGCCTCAGCGTGACCGGTTCTACCTTGACAGACTTCGCGATAGGGAGGATTTTTTATAGCACCTCCTGTATAACCACTTCGTACATTATAAATCCCGTTAAAACGTTGAAAAACAGCTTCAGTGCACCAGAAACATCCGTTTGCAAAAGTTGCAGTTATTAATTTAGTATTCATAGCATCACAAATTTAGACTCTAAGTATATTCTAAAATTTAGTTTAACTTTTTGTTAATACTTTTCTTCAAATCGTTAAACAAAATGATAAATGACAGTGTTGTTGTATAAAATTATAACGGGTGCTTTATCTTTACCCACAAATAATAACACTGTTTCTCTAGAAATAAAAGAGGTTAAAATAGTCGTAGTATACGACCTTAAATTACATTAAAATCACCCATTACCTTTATGATTAAAGCTGATTCTATATTTAAATCCTACGGAGATGTACAGGTCTTAAAAGGTGTTGATCTGTTGATCAAAGATGGTGAAGTTGTTTCTATAGTTGGGGCGAGTGGAGCAGGTAAAACAACGCTTTTACAAATTTTAGGAACCTTAGATCGTGCAGATTCTATTAAAAATACCCATCTCTCAATAAATGATATTGAAATATCAACGCTAAATGAGAGAGAACTCAGTCGCTTTAGAAATTTAAATATTGGTTTTATTTTTCAGTTTCACCAGTTATTACCTGAGTTTACGGCTCTTGAAAATGTATGTATTCCCGCATTTATTGCAAAAAAAGATAAAGATGTGGCTGAGAAAAAAGCTAAAGAATTGCTTGAATTTTTAGGTCTAAGTCACCGTATGCATCACAAACCTAATCAGCTCTCTGGAGGTGAGCAACAGCGTGTAGCAGTTGCACGATCACTTGTAAACGAGCCTGCGTTAATTCTGGCAGATGAACCTTCTGGCAACCTTGACAGTGAGTCTGCAGAAAACCTACACAAACTATTTTTCAAACTTCGAGATACTTATAATCAAACATTTGTAATTGTAACTCATAACGAGGATCTAGCTGCAATGGCAGATCGCAAATTAACTATGGTAGATGGCAAAATCATCTCTTAAACTTAAAAAGAGCGAACTCAAAGAATTTTTAGATGAAAAGGCAACTCTTTATGAAAGCCCTAAATTTATAGGTACAGATCCTATACAAATTCCACATCAATTTAATCAAAAAGAAGATATTGAAATAATAGGATTTTTAGTTGCCACAATAGCATGGGGAAACCGAAAAAGTATTATTAATAATGGTAACAAACTTATTGAGCTTTTAGATAATGCTCCACATGACTTTGTTATAAATCATTCTTCTAACGATTTAGCTAAACTTCAAAGTTTTGTGCACCGTACCTTTAATGGTACAGATTTGATCACTTTCATTGAAAGTTTAAAAAACATATACACACATCACAATGGGTTAGAGAATGCTTTTAGTACTAATACAACTAAAACGGGTATGCAAACCGCAATTAGTGATTTTAAAAAGTTATTCTTTGAAATCCCTCACTTAAACAGAACTCAAAAGCATATAAGTGATCCTCTAAAAAATTCAGCTGCAAAACGCATCAATATGTTTTTAAGATGGATGGTTAGACCCGCCCAGGCAGGTGTAGATTTTGGTCTATGGAAAAGCATTGAAACCACTCAATTATCTTGCCCGCTTGATGTACATAGCGGTAGAGTTGCGAGACAATTAGGATTATTAAAACGAACTCAAAACGATGCTAAAGCACTAGGTGAGCTTGACAAACAGCTACGTAAATTAGATCCAATAGACCCTGTAAAATACGACTTTGCCCTATTTGGGCTAAGCGCTTTTGAAAAAGACTTATTTTAATTAAGATAATTTGTAATTTTAATTTTTATAATTAGTCTTGTATTTAATCAAGTTGATATATTTTTGATTTTTAATAATAAAATATTATCGATTATAGTAATATTCTAACTATGCCAATACCCTCTTATCCTAAAAATGAATCACAACGGCTTGTTGAGTTAGAGCAATTGCAATTACTGGATAATGCTTCAGATCCAAATTTTGATACTATTACCAGGCTTGCTGCCTCAATTTGCAATGTTCCTGTTGCGCTAATTTCTTTGGTAAGTGAAAATAAACAATGGTTTAAATCTAAAATTGGCTGGGATATTTGCGAGACAGATCGTGAGGTTTCGTTTTGTGCTCACGCTATCTTACATCCTGAAAACATAACCCACGTTCCTGATTCTAGATTAGATGAGAGATTTAAAGATAATCCCTTAATTTCAGCAGAATTCCCTGTTATTTTTTATGCTGGGGTACCCTTACTTACGCCTACAGGAGAAGCATTAGGAACTTTATGCGTTATAGACAAGGTTCCTAGAGAACTTAATCAGATTCAATTAAATTCACTCAAAGACCTTGCTACTCAAGTAGAAAACCTTTTTGAACTTAGACGCAATAACATTCGCCTGGTTGAGATTGAGAAATTGCTTAATGCTAAAAACGAGCAGCTTAAAACTTTTGCAGGAGTCATATCTCATGATATGAAAATGCCGCTTGCAAATATGATTATTACAACAGATATTTTAAAAGCTAAATATGCATCACAATTTGATGACCAAGGCAATGAATATTTAGCATATTTGAAGCAATCATCTTTCTCTTTAAGTGATTATATTGATAATTTATTATCCTATTATGAGAGTGAAGATTTAACTATTCAAAACTTAGAATTTTTTGAACTAAACCATCTTATAGAAGACCTTATAGATCTTCTCAATATAAGTGATGACTACATTATAAATCTACCCGAAAAAAATCTTGAACTTCAAACAAATCGTTCTGCTGTAAGTCAAATACTTATTAATTTAATAACCAATAGTCTTAAATACAACGATAAGGAAACAGGCTTAATAGAATTTAAATGTACAGAAGATCACGCTTTCTACTATATTCAAGTTAGAGATAATGGTAAAGGTATATCTAAGGATAAACAGGATTCAATATTTGAATTATTCTCAACAGCTTCACAGACTGACAATAAGGGAAGAAAAGGAAATGGCATTGGGCTTTCTACTGTTCGTAATTTAGTAAAATCCCTAGGTGGCATAATTACCGTTAATAGTGATGGTATTAGTGGTACTACATTTGATTTTACCATAAAAAAGGTGCTTTCTTAAGAATATTTGTTTAACTATCTTTAGGGCCAATTAAAACCGGTAGTTCTGAACGAAAAGAAACGACAAGCAGCTGTAGATTCTTACAAATTAGTAGGGACGCTTCCTGAAAGAAGTTATGACGATATAACACAGATTGCAGCATATATCTGCAATGCGCCTATAGCATTAATTACAATGCTTGACTATAATCGTAATTTTTTAAAGTCGCATTATGGTGTTCCCTTTTCTGAATCACCACGTCAAATTTCATTTTGTACTCACGCTATACAATCACCAGAAGCTATTTTTGTGATTCCTGATGCACGTATAGATGATCGTTTTAAGAGCAACCCCTTAGTAACCGGCGATATGAAGGCTATATTTTACGCCGGTGTCCCTTTAATTGATAAAGGTGGCCATGCGCTGGGAACGCTTTGTGTTTTTGATCACGAACCCAGAACTCTAAATGAGCGCCAGCAAGTAACACTCATAGCGCTTGCAAACCAGGTCGTAAATCTTTTTGAACTCCACCGTCAAAATATAGAAAACAAAGCTTTACAAAAAAATCTGATTAAGAAAAATGGTCTTTTGAAAGATTTTGCAGGTGTTGTATCTCACGATATGAAAATGCCTTTAGCTAATATCATTACCACGACAGACTTGCTAAAAGCTAAATACAAAGAACTTCTAGATGATAAAGGTCTTGATTATCTCAATTACCTTAAAAGCTCTTCGTTCTCGCTTTCTGAATACATAAATGGTATTTTATTGCACTATGAAAGCGACAACCTTACCATAAATCAACGTCAAATATTTGACCTTCAGGATTTATTAGAAGAGTTAGAAGATTTGTTGAATACAGATTACAAGTGTGTAATTCACTTACCTGAAACTAATCACGCCATAAACTGTAATCGCGTTGCTTTAAATCAGATATTTCTAAATTTAATAGGAAACAGTTTAAAATATACAGACAAAGAACATCCTGAAATCACCATTACTTTTGATGAAAACGAGGATTTTTATTTGTTTGAAATTACAGATAATGGTATAGGTATTCCTAAAGATAAATTAGAAGAAATATTTGACCTGTTTACCGTTGCGACAGATACAGACAAAAACGGAAATCGTGGAAATGGTATAGGCCTATCTACTGTAAAAAAGTTAGTTACTAATCTAGGCGGAAAAATAAAAGTTATATCTACTGTTGGCGAGGGTACCACCTTTAAATTTACTGCTCGTAAAGAAGATATTCCTACACAATTGAGCGGCCCTGAAATAGACATTTCTCAACATATAAATTAATTGAAATAAAGGTTTTGTTTATGAATACTTTTACTTGTAAATCTCTTAATTTCGTATAGCACAATTAGCGCTCTAATATGCAGTTTAAAAACCCCGAAATTCTTTACGCTCTTTTTTTGCTGCTTATTCCTATTCTTATTCATCTTTTTCAATTAAGGAGGTATAAGAAAACCCCGTTTACAAATGTCGCTTTTCTACAAAACCTAGTTCAAAATACACGTAAAAGTAGTTCCCTTAAAAAATGGCTCGTTCTAGCCACTCGCCTTATAGCTTTAACTTGTTTGATCTTTGCGTTTGCTCAGCCGTTTATACCCGCTTCTAAAATAGCCACACAACCTAAAGAAACTGTTGTTTTTATAGACAATTCTTTTAGTATGCAGGCTACTGGTAAAAAAGGCAATTTACTCACTGAAGCTACTCAGGATCTTTTAACTAATTTACCTAAAGATAAAAATGTTACTATTGTAACTTGGAATGATGTAATTAGAGATTTTAAGCCTCAAGCAGATCAGAACTTATTATTAAATCTTGACTTCTCTTCACGTACTACAGACTCTCAAAGTCTTCTACTTAAGATAAACACATTATTTACAAAGAATAGAAACACTGTAAAACAGCTTGTTTTACTTTCAGATTTTCAAGACCTTGACTTATCTAGTACTCTTGATACAAACGCGATTCAACAATACCCTGTAATGTTGAAGCCGGTAAGTATCAATAATTTTTCGATAGATAGTATTAGTATTAATAGAAACTCAGAATTATACGACCTGCAAGTTCTATTATCTAGCACAGCCGCAAGTGATAGTGAATTACCAATATCGCTTTATGATTCAGATAAACTTATCGCTAAAGCTTCGGTGAAATTTGAATCTAAAGATACTGCTTCAGTAAAATTTCAAATTCCTACAGATAAAAAAATTAATGGAAAATTAAGTATCTCTGATCCGTTCTTAAAATATGATAACTCGTTTTATTTCAGTTTAAATAAGCTAGCACCCTTAAAAGTACTTGCTATATCAAATAATGACGATGACTTTTTAAGAAGATTATATCGTTCTGAAAATTTTGAATTCACGTCAATCCCCGAAAAACAACTTGACTATGCACTTCTGCAAGATCAAGATATGCTCATACTCAATGAACTCAAAAACATACCTGGTTCATTAATTAATATTTTAAAAGCTCATACTCAAAAAGGTGGCTCTTTAGTCCTAATACCTTCTATGCAAAATCCTGCAAGTAGTTATAGTACTTTACTTACAGCTTATGGTTACCAGCCTTTTTTAGAAAAAGTTGAAACCCCCAAGCTTATAAGTCAGATAAATTATGATCACCCACTCTATAAAAACGTTTTTGACGGAAGATCTTCAAATTTACAGTCGCACATCGTAGAGTCTTACTTTAAACTTCCCTCAAGCAATACCATACTTACGCTTGAAAATGGAGATCCTTTCTTAACCAGTAACGATAATTTGTATTTATTTACAGGATCGTTAGCCACAGCAAATAGCAACTTCACTAATGGACAGCTTATTGTACCTACTTTTGATAAAATAGCTTTAGCCGTTCTGTCACTTCCAGAAATTTATTATACCATAGGGAATAACTCAAAATTTGATATAAATACCACTCTTAGCACTGACGCCACTTTAGTTATTGAACAAAATGGCAAGCAATTTATTCCTTTACAAGAAAAGCAAGGCGATAAAATAGCAATTTCAACTGCCGAAGGTATTTTTACAGATGGGCTCTATGCTGTCAAATATAAACAAGACACCCTGGCTACTGTTGCGTTTAATCATAATAGAGCAGAAAGTAAATTACAAAATGTAAGAACACAGTTTAATACGGATTTTGCGTTTGCAACAGATATAAAAACATTGTTTAAAAAACTAGAACAAGACTCAGATCTTAATTTATTTTACAAATGGTTTGTTATTTTTGCACTACTCGCATTTCTTGCTGAAATGCTTCTACTAAAATTTCTTAAATGAACGCACGGATCGCACAGGCAACTCTTATTGATGAGAGTAATGACCACCACGGCAAACAGGTTGACATTCGCATTAAAGATGGGATTATAACAGAAATTGCTCCCAGCCTCAAAGCTAACAAAGGTGAAGAGCTTATTGATTTTGAGAACTTAATTGTTTCTCCAGGTTGGTTTGACAGCAGCGTAAGTATCGGAGAACCAGGATTTGAAGAACGGGAAACCATAAAAAATGGACTTGTTGTCGCTGCAAAAAGCGGTTTTACATCTATAGCGGTTAACCCAAATACTTATCCGGTAATAGATACCAATTCAAGCGTTTCTTTTTTAAAAAATAAAGCATCCGGCAATGCCGTATGCCTCTACCCTATAGGTGCTTTAACCCGAAAATCTGAAGGTGTAGATTTAGCTGAATTGTATGATATGAAACAAGCCGGGGCTATTGCCTTTGGTGATTATCAGCACTCGGTAAGCAATCCTAACTTGCTTAAAATTGCTTTACAATACACACAGGGGTTTAATGGTTTAGTACTTTCATTTCCGCAAGAAAATGATTTAGTAATAAAAGGTATGGCTAATGAAGGAGAAACTGCTATAAAACTAGGCTTAAAAGGAATTCCTGCTCTTGCCGAACATTTGCAGATCTCTCGTGATCTTTATATTTTAGAATATACGGGAGGCAAATTGCATATACCTACAGTATCTACCGCTCAAAGTGTAAAATTAATTAAAGAAGCAAAAGCTAAAGGTCTCGATGTAACCTGCAGTGTTGCTATTGCAAATCTTTTTTTTACAGATCAAGAGTTAGAAGAATTTGATACCCGCTACAAACTACTTCCTCCTTTAAGAGCCGAAGAAGACCGCAAAGCTTTAGTCGCAGGCGTTAAAGACGGCAGTATAGATATGGTTACCAGTGACCACAATCCGCTTGATATAGAGCAAAAGAAACTTGAATTTGATCACGCAAAATTCGGAACCGTGGCACAAGAAGCAACTTTGGGAGCGCTACTTACCTTATTTTCAGAACGTAAAGCGGTACAACTACTTACGGCAGGAGCATTACGATTTACGGGTAAAAAAGCCACAATAGCACTTAATGAACAGGCAAATCTTACTTTATTTACTTCAAAAGGCACGAGTATATTTACTAAAGAAGCGATTCTAGCTAAATCTAAAAATGCAGCTTTTCTAGGAGCTAAATTAAAGGGAAGCGTTTACGGCATTATTGCAAACAATCAATTTATAGCATCATAATAAATGAATGATCAAATAATTAAAGAAGGTAAAACAACCGCTATAATCGCTTATCTAAGTATGATAGGAACGGTAATCGCTATTTTTATGAATTCAGATTCAGAAAATACATTTGCCCGCTTTCACATCAGACAAGCCTTCGGTATTTTTCTAACCTTTTTTGCGTTGGGCTTTTTAGTTTCCTTTTTAAACAGTTGGCCCGCATCAATAGGCTTTTATATTTTTATCATTGTACTTTGGGGTTATGGTATTACCAGCGCCTTTCAAGGTACATTCACCCCTGTACCACTTTTAGGAAAACAGTTTCAAAAATGGTTCACCTTTATACAATAATATGAGTACGCTTTCACTTGAGCATCTAATACAAAGACCAAAAACTACAACAACTTCAAAATCTCCACTTATACTATTGCTTCATGGCTATGGTAGTAATGAAGAAGATTTATTCTCATTTGCACCAGAATTACCAGATAATTATTTTGTTATTTCTGCAAAAGCACCCAGACCTATGCAACCTTCAGGCAATGCATGGTACACAATACACTGGGATGCTACAGATGGTAAATGGTCTGATGATAAAGAGGCCATCGAGTCTCGTGAACTTATTTCAAAATTTATTGACGAGGCCGTAACGGAATATGATTTAGATGCCGAAAATGTTACGCTTCTTGGCTTTAGTCAGGGATGCATACTAAGTTATGCAGTTGCCTTGACCTATCCTGAAAAGGTTAAAAATATTATAGGACTTAGTGGCTATGTAAATGCAGATATTACAACTGCAAAAACCGACCTAAGTGCATACAGTCATTTATCAATATTCAGTTCACACGGTACAGTGGATCAGGTAATCCCTGTAACGGCAGCGCGCCAGATTCCTGCGTATTTAAAAAATTTAGGAATTTCTATTGAGCTAAATGAATATCCCGTAGGTCACGGTGTAGCTCCTCAAAATTTTTACGATTTAAAAAACTGGTTGTTAAAACATTAGACTTTATGGATAAAGGACACTTTGAAGCGTTTCAAAAGAAATGCTTCCGTCCTTTGCCACATTATAAAGTAAAATAAGTTCTCCCCAGCGTTTGCCGTCGCTAAAATCTGCAATAACCCATTTGTGGTTTAGAACCTCTATTTTATTTATTTGAAAAACATTTCCGTCTGCACTATCATAAGTTACAAGAGGGTTTCCTGAAGTACCATTTTTACTTATTAGAGCAGATTCTATTCGTGCCTCTAAATCTGTATAATCTACCCCAAAGCTTTCAAAATAGGAATAGGCATTATCATTGTTTGTTAGTTTAAAATAACGTGCCGATTGATCTCCTTGAATATTTGCAGACACAGAATTTGCTCTCTGCAATTTTTCCTCAAGCCTGGCAATTTGAGATTCTTGATTTTCATAAATCTTAGTTGAGTTCACATATTGAAAGACAACCCATAAAGAGACAAATAAAAATAAATACAAAAATATATTACGACGCATAATTTTAAATTTCTAACGTTAAGCCATCATAAGCTAAATGAACATTTTCAGGAAGCTTCTCTTCTACTTCTGCATGAAAACCTAGCAAATGACTAATGTGAGTAAAATAAGTTTTTTTAGGATTTATCTCGGCTACAAATTCGAGTGCTTCTATTAAATTAAAATGAGTGTAATGAGCTTCTTCACGAAGTGCATTTACAACCAAAACATCAAGGTTTTTAAGCTTTTCTTTCTCTTCAGCAGATATAGTTTTTACATCGGTTAGATAAGCAAATTTGCCAAAACGGTAACCAAACACCTGAAGATTGCCGTGCATTACATTTATAGGTTGCACCTCGAGATCGTTTATTTTAAAAGGTACATTATTTACAACTTCATTAATTTCTACCGCAGGAGCACCCGGATATCTATTTTCGGTCTCAAAAATATAATCAAAACGCCGTTTAAGCTCATTAATTACGCGCTTATGGGCAAACAATGGAATATCACCTTGTCTAAAGAAAAACGGTCGTATATCATCTAAACCGGCAGTATGATCAGCGTGCTCATGCGTAAACAATAATGCCTCAAGATGAGTTACATTTTCACGTAACATTTGCTGTCTAAAATCAGGCCCACAATCAATTACATAATTCGCATTATTGTAGTTAATTAAAACAGAAACACGCAACCTTTTATCACGTATATCGCGACTTTGGCAAACGGGATGCGTACTGCCTATAATAGGGATGCCCTGTGATGTTCCTGTGCCTAAAAAGGTAACTTTCAAACCTGTGAAATTTAGAACAAAACTACACTTAATTTTTTGTAAGCCCTACCATTTTGTTACCTTTAACCCCTAAAGGAACTATCCTATATTTACCCAAAACTTAGCACAATGCCTATAACAATTCAAGGTGACAAAGAGTTTGAAAACATCCCTTCCCTAATTAACAAAGCACTACGCATAAATCTTAACGAAAACATCTATGGGACGTTTGCTGAGATTGGTGCAGGGCAAGAAACCGTAAGGCATTTTTTTAGAGCAGGAGGAGCCAGTGGTACTATTGCAAAGGCGATGTCTGCTTATGATAAAGACTTTAGTGATGCTGTTTATGGTGTAGAAGAAGACCATCGTTATGTTACCGAAGCGCGATTGAAAAAGATGCTCACGCACGAGACTAATCTACTTGAGAATAGAATTTCGCGCGAAAAACACCCTAATAAGATCTATTTTACCTACGCTAATACTGTTGCTACTATAGATTTTGCCAAGAAGTATAAAGGTCACGGTTGGGTAGGTATAAAATACCAAACAGAGCCGCAAGCTGAGTTTAATGAGATTATCTTACATGTACGTTTTCACGAGACTGATGCCCGGTTGCAGCAATTAACACTTGGTACATTAGGTGTAAATCTAATTTACGGGGCCTACTATAAATACGACTCTCCTAAAAAATTACTGCGTTATTTATATGACCATATAGATAAAGATCAAATAGAAATTGATATGATCAATTTTTCTGGTCCGCAGTTTGAGCGTGTAGACAATCGCTTAATGAGTTTGCAACTTGTAAAAAATGGCTTTACAGACTCGGTGATGTTTGGTCCTGACGGAAACAATGTACTAGCTGCAAAAATCCTATACAAGAAAAACATTTTAGCGCTTCGCGGAAGTTTTAGACCGGTGACTAAAGTGAATACCGATATGTATCGTAAATCACTTGAAATATTCTTGAATGAAAACCGGGTAAAAGAAGAAAACACCGAAGTTATATTTGAAATTACCCTTTCTAACTTACGTGCAGAAGGTGAAATAGATGAAGAAGATTTTATGGCGCGTGCGCGATTGCTTTGTAATCTGGGCCATACGGTAATGATTTCTAACTTTCAAGAATATTATCGTCTTGTTGAATACTTCTCGCGCTATACTAAAGAGCGTATGGGGCTTGCAATGGGCGTAAATAACCTTATTGACATATTTGATGAGTCGTATTACAGACATTTGAGTGGCGGTATTCTAGAAGCCTTTGGCAAACTATTCTTCAAAGATTTACGCGTGTATTTATATCCTATGCGTGATCCTGAAACAGGCGAATTCTTCACCAGTGAGAACTTAAAAGTTCATCCTCGTATGAAGGAGTTATACAAATTCTTTAAATACAACGGTCGTGTTGTAGATATTGAAGATTACAATCCAGATATTCTAAACGTATTTTCGAGACAGGTATTAAAAATGATTAACAATAACGAAGAGGGCTGGGAGGCTATGCTTCCAAAAGGAATTGCAGATCAAATTAAAGAACAGCGTCTTTTTGATTACACACCACCGTCAGAATTATTATAAAATAAATAAAGTAAATATTAATAGCAAAAAAAAATCCCGAACTTTTCAGTTCGGGATTTTTTTAGTTTTAGCAATATCATGAGATTGCTGTTATCAAATCTGTGAGATTCAAACGCTGCTGATCTCCTGTTTTCATATTCTTTAGAGTAAAAACATTTTCTTCCATCTCTTGAGTTCCGGCAAGTACGACAAACTTGATATTGCGTTTATCTGCGTGAGACATCTGTTTTTTCATCTTTGCAGCATCAGGATATAATTCTGCTGTAATGCCCGCTTCTCGAAGTGCTTGCACCGCCTTTAAACAATACAGTGATTCATTTTCACCAAAATTTATAAAAAGCAATTGTGTTCCTTTAATGGCTTGTGTCGGGAAAAGATTTAATTCTTCAATAACCAGATAAATACGATCAAGACCAAAAGAAATCCCAACACCACTCATATCTTTTAAACCAAAAATACCAGTAAGATCATCATAACGACCGCCACCGCCTATACTTCCTATAGCTACCCCTTTAGGCGCAGCAACTTCAAAAATCGCCCCGGTGTAATAATTAAGTCCGCGAGCTAAGGTTACATCAAGGTCTAAATAAATAGTTTTGAGCCCTAGAGCTTCAATTTTAGTATGTATATATTCTAATTCTTCAATACCTCTTTTACCAATTTCAGAATCAGTTAAAAGTGCCTTTAGTAAAATTAGTTTATCAGCAAAATTTCCGTGCACTCTAAAGATAGGCTTCACGCGTTCTATTGCATCTTCAGAAATACCTTTTTCAAGCATTTCTTTAATAACGCCTTCTTCGCCTATTTTATCAAGCTTATCTAAAGCTACTGTAAAATCTATTAACTTATCGGCTTCACCAATAGTTTCGGCTAGGCCGGAGAGAATTTTACGGTTATTCATTTTTACCGTTGCGCCTTTCAGCCCTAAATCTGTAAAAACCGCATCATAAAGCTGAATAAATGCAACTTCTTGCAGTAAACTATCTGATCCCACTGCATCTGCATCACATTGAAAAAATTCTCTGAAACGCCCTTTCTGAGGACGATCTGCACGCCAAACAGGTTGAATCTGATACCGTTTAAATGGGAATTCTATCTCATTCTGATGCTGAACCACATAACGCGCAAACGGCACTGTTAAATCGTAGCGCAACGCTTTTTCTGATATTTCTGAAGTAAGCGCAGTGCTATTTTTTGAAGATAAATTTTCTTCAGAAGCTTTATTTAAATAATCTCCGCTATTTAATATTTTGAAAATGAGACGATCACCTTCTTCCCCGTATTTCCCCATTAGAGTACTGCTATTCTCGAATGACGGAGTCTCTATAGGCTGAAAACCAAATAACTCAAAATTATGTCGTAATGTATTTATGATATAATTACGTTTTGAAACTTCTTCGGGAGAAAAATCTCGTGTTCCTTTAGGTATACTCGGTTTTTGGGCCATTTTTAATATCTGTTCAAAAGCAGTAATTGCTTAAATTTAAGTTCTAAAAACATCCTATAAAGATGCGCGGCTGCAAATATCTTAAAAATTGAGGGTTTGCCACTTCTTATTTTTTTAAAACGGTAACTTTTTAGCACTTTAGCAGACCTATAGTTTCAAATCTTAATTTTATGTTCTCACTTTTTAGGGAAAATCTACGTATCGCTTTTGATGCGATACGCAGTCAGCTTTTAAGAACCATACTTACCGTAGTCATAATTGCTATAGGTATAACAGCTTTGGTTGCTATTTTAAGCCTTGTAAAAGCACTTGAAAACACAATTAGTAGTGATTTCTCTTCTATGGGGTCAAACACCTTTAACATACAGCGCTATGAATTTACAACCCAAAGACGCGGTAGTGGTGAAACTCAAAAAGTAAATCCTACCATTCGATACACCCAGGTTCGCGATTTTGAGGAGCGTTACACCTACCCAATGACTCACGTTGCCGTATCGTTTACAGGTACAGCAAATGCAGAGGTTAAATATGAGAATCAAGATACAGATCCTGAAGTAACCGTTCTAGGAACTAATGAAAATTTTCTTGAGAATTCTGGACTAGAATTGGCGCAGGGACGAAATTTTAATCAATTTGATGTAGAAAATAATAACAACGTTTGTATTCTGGGAAGTGATTTTAAAAACGGTCTACTAAAAAATTTAGACCCTATTGACAAAACAATAAGCATACGCGGAACAAAATTTAAAGTTATAGGTATTCTGGAAGAAAAAGGCTCGACTTTTGGAAATAGCCAGGATTTACGAGTTCTCATACCTATACAAATCGCACGCTCAATGTTTACCGCTCCCAATATAAATTACAACGTGAGCGTTAAAGTTGACGATAAACAACTTCTTGATGGTGCCTTAGATGAAGCTGTTATAACCTTTAGAAATGTTAGAAAATTAGCTCCTGTTGAAGAAAATGACTTTGGAATAGGCAGAAGTGACGATCTTATAAATCAAATCTCACAAATAAGCGGATATCTATCTATGGCCGCCTGGATAATAAGTATGATCACCGTATTGGGATCTTCTATAGCGTTAATGAATATCATGTTAGTTTCTGTAACAGAACGAACACGGGAGATAGGTGTTAGAAAAGCATTAGGTGCAAAGAAATCTATTATTGCCGGTCAATTTCTAATGGAAACTATAATCATTGGACAATTCGGAGGTATACTTGGTATTATATTGGGTATCTCTATAGGCTTACTAATCTCTACAGTGGCTAATTTTAACTTTACCACCCCGTGGATGGCGATGCTCTCTGCTACCGCTATAACTATTATTGTAGCTATTGTTGCCGGCTTATTCCCTGCTATAAAAGCTGCCAAACTAGACCCGATAGAATCGTTACGTTATGAATAAAAAAAAGCCTGTCTGATTTAAAATCAGATAGGCTTTCTTATAAAAATTAATTTCTATTCTACTTCTACAAATTTCTCAAACCAGGCAAATAAATCTCCTTGAGTTATTGAAGCTCCCTGTCGTATTAAAACGAAAATATCATTGTTACGATCTTCAGATAAGAGCTTACTAGACGTATACAAGTTAACTTCATCTTTCATAAAGTTATTTTGTAGCCATTTATATCCGGCAGGTGTAGTAATATCTATTTCCTTATTTTCTACCTCAATAGAGATCATACTAATTTTTAGATCTCCTACGTTAAATAAAAACATATGCTGAGGAGAGAAATGCTCAAGGAATTTTACCTTACTTAGCACGCCTTCCCAAACTAAATCGCTAAAAACATCGAGCTCTTGCTCTGCTACTTCAGGCTTATCTTTTTTAATAGATTCCCACTCCTCTGCAGTTATAGATTGTGCAGCTAAAAAGTTTATAAACTCTTTATGCATCTCTTCTAATTGCTCTTTTGAAAGTCTGATATACTTCATTACCTCATTTTTTAAAATAAAAAAGCTCCCGCGGTTAGCGGAAGCTTTAATTTATAACTTGATTGTCTTAAGCTTCTGCTATAACATCAAATGTAAGAGTAGCAACAACCTCACGGTGAAAACGAAGACTAGCTTCATATTGACCTAAACGTTTAATGTTACCACCAGCAATTGTAATATATTTTCTGTCTATCTCTACGCCATTTTTAGCTAGAGCAGCTGCAAGATCTGCATCTGTAATAGAACCGAATAACTTGTCTGCTTCACCTGCTTTAGCCGTAAGTTTAATATCTAAACCATTTAACTTCTCAGCTTGAGTCTTAGCAGCATCTACGATCTTCTTATCTTTATAAGCACGTTGCTTTAAATTTTCAGCTAGAACCTTCTTAGCAGAAGGAGTTGCTAAAATAGCGTGACCTTGTGGGATAAGAAAATTTCTTCCGTAACCGTTTTTCACAGTTAAAAGATCATCAACAAATCCTAGATTTTCGACGTCTTTCTTTAAAATAACTTCCATCTTATCTAGTTTTTATTTGTATAAATCAGTTACATATGGCATAAGCGCAAGATGTCTTGCTCTCTTAACTGCTACACTTACTTTACGCTGGTACTTCAAAGAAGTTCCTGTAAGGCGACGTGGTAACAATTTACCTTGCTCATTTACAAAAGAAGCTAACCAATCTGCATCTTTGTAATCAATATATTTAATACCAGAACGCTTAAAACGACAGTATTTTTTTGTCTTAGAGGTTTCAATATTTAACGGAGTTAAATATCTAATTTCCCCATCTTTCTTAGCTTTTGCTTGTTGCTCTATAGATGATGCCATAACTATGCTTTTTCTTTGTTACGTTTTCTACGCTTTTCAGCCCACTCGATTGCGTGCTTGTCTAAGCTTACAGTTAGGAAACGCATAACACGCTCGTCACGTCTAAACTCTAGTTCAAAACTCTTGATAACCTCTCCAGGTACCGTGAATTCAAAAAGATGGTAGAAACCACTTTTTTTGTTTTGGATCGCGTAAGCTAATTTTTTTAGCCCCCAATCTTCTTTGGATATCATCTTGGCACCGTTAGAAACAAGAAAATCTTCAAATTTCTTTACTGTTTCCTTTACCTGGTCATCAGATAAAACGGGATTCAAGATGAAAACAGTTTCGTAATGATTCATAAAAAATGTTTATTTATATAAAAATGAGTGCAAAAGTAATGTTATTTATCCACTTAACAAACCTTCAATACACATAATTTTAAAATGAATTTATAGCAATTAATTTCAAGTGATTAAGATATCAAAAAAAAATATCGATGAAATACACAAAGTAATTGGTAAATACTTATATTGCAGTAAGATTTGTTGAACTAATGTTATCTCATTAAATATTTTGGAAGAACTCATACTAGACTGTGCTGTAGTAGATGACTCAAGCTTACAGCGTCTTGCCATTGTTAAGATGATCAAAGATCATCCTAACCTGCGTTTGGCGGCACAATATAATAACGCTATCGAAACTAAAAACGGGCTGTTAGAAACTAAGGTTGACCTTATTTTTCTAGATATAGAAATGCCCATTCTTACAGGGTTTGATTTGCTTGATGACTTAGTTCATAAGCCGCAAATTATTTTTGTGACAGGTAAAACTAAATATGCTTATAAAGCATTTAATTACAATGCAATAGACTATTTACGTAAACCTCTTACTAAAGATCGCTTCTTAAATGCTGTACATAAAGCTATTAATCTACACCGCCTCAAAACGGAAGGTAGTGTTGAAGATGATGATTATATTTTTGTAAAAAGTAACCTTAAAAAGAAGAAAGTATTTCTTAATGACCTTAAGTTTATCGAGGCTTTGGGAGACTATGTGAAGCTAGTTACTTACAACGAACCTATTATTGTGCTTTCTACAATGAAAGCTTTTGAAGAGCAATTACCTTCAGAGCGTTTTATGAGAATTCATAAATCTTATATTATTAATCTTGATAAGGTAGAGAAATACAATAGTCGTAACATAGAAATTGAAGGAGATAAAATACCATTAAGTAGACATAAGAAGACAAAACTTATGGAAGCTTTATCAAAATAACATAAAACACATATATATTAAAATCCCGATTTAACAATCGGGATTTTTTATACCTAATAGTTATCTACATTAATTACGACCTTAACACTCCTAAACTGCGAAACGCTCAAAAAACTTGTTCGCACTCTTAATATCGCTTTTTTAGTCTTTGCAAGACTTTGCTTACGCGGAATTTTGATAAGAATATTTCTATAGTATTCAT
Organism: Leeuwenhoekiella sp. NPDC079379; assembly: GCF_044542075.1. Lineage (NCBI taxonomy): Bacteria > Pseudomonadati > Bacteroidota > Flavobacteriia > Flavobacteriales > Flavobacteriaceae > Leeuwenhoekiella > Leeuwenhoekiella sp. NPDC079379. The sequence goes on along the minus strand of NZ_JBITTU010000002.1, from coordinate 152,941 downwards.
TACGTATACGGGAAACCGGCGGAGGCTCAGGCCCCAATATCTCTTCTTTAAAAATATTTTTTAATGCTTGACCCATCCACTGTGAAGATTCTTCAATTTTCTGAAAATCCCGATGTTTCAAAGTTATTTTAATTAATCTGCAAAATGGGGGATATTTATATTGATGGCGCTCTTCTAGCTGCTCGTGATACATGGCATCATAGTCATTCATAGAAACCTGCTGCAATATCTGATGATGCGGATTATAGCTTTGTATTAAAACGGTTCCCCTTTTTTCTGTACGCCCTGCCCTACCTGATACCTGCTGTATCAATTGAAAGCTACGTTCGTGGGCTCTAAAGTCTGGAATATTCAGCATATTATCTGCATTTAATATGCCTACAAGAGTCACATTTCTAAAATCAAGGCCTTTAGTAAGCATCTGTGTTCCTACCAAAATATCTAGTTCGCCTTGCTCAAATGCCGTAATTATCTTTTCAAAACCAAATTTGCCACGTGTCGTATCAGAATCCATTCGCCCTATAGTATGCTCTGGGTAAAGTTCTTTTAATTCTGTTTCTATTTGTTCTGTACCAAAGCCTTTCGTATCTAATTCTACACTGCCGCACGCCATACATTTTTTAAGCATTGCAATATGGTAACCGCAATAATGACAACGTAATTGCTCTCGGTGCTTGTGATAAGTTAAACTCACATCACAATTAGGACATTGTGGTGCGTGACCACAGGTTTTACATTCAAGTATAGGTGAATATCCTCTTCTATTTTGAAATAAAATGACCTGTTCTCCAAGAGCTAAAGCGTCTGTAATTGCACGCAACAAATCATCACTAAAATGACCTGTCATACGTTTCTTACGTTGCCGATCCTGAATGTCTATAATTGTATTTTCTGGCAATAAAATATTTCCGTAACGCTGTTTCATTGTAACTAAACCATATTTACCGCTACTGGCATTATAGAATGTTTCTAATGAAGGTGTTGCCGACCCTAGTAAAATTTTAGCCTTTTGTAAACTTGCTAAAACGATACCCGCATCTCGTGCCTGATATCGTGGCGCAGGATCGTATTGTTTGTAGCTACTCTCATGCTCTTCATCTACCACAACAAGACCTAAATTGTTAAATGGAAGAAAAAGAGCACTACGTGCTCCTAAAATAAGTTGTGCTTTTGATTCTTTATTCAGAACGTTATTCCAAACTTCTACACGCTCGTGAACTGAGTATTTAGAATGATACACAGAAAGTTGCTTACCAAAATACTCCTGTAAGCGTGCTACTAGTTGTGTGGTTAGGGCAATTTCTGGTAATAAGTAAAGCACTTGTTTGCCAGCATCGAGATATGATTTAATTAGGTTAACATAAACTTCTGTCTTACCCGAAGCCGTTACCCCATGCAATAAGCAAACTTCATGATTTTTATAAGATTCATTAATCTCATTTAATGCCCGCTCTTGTTGACTATTTAACTCTTTAATATGTGAGTCATCGTTCCCAGAATAGACAATACGATCTTTTTGAATTTTGTAAGTTTCAAAAATACCCTTAGTCACAAGAGCTTTTAACTGAGCTCCACTAGCGCTGCTCGCTTCTTGTAGTTCTTTAGATTTGATAGGTTTCTTAGATCGTGCCTGCAGCGAAAAGTAGGTAAGTAATAATTCACGTTGTTTTGGAGCATTATCTAAATCATCTAGTGCCTGATGCATCTTTTCTTCTTGTTCAAACTCCTTAGATAATCGTACATACGTAATCAACTTAGGTTTGTAACTTTCATAGATTTCCTGATCTAACATAACCAGATCAAGATCTATTAAGCTTTTTATACTAGGCAAAACTTTCTTTTTACCTAATAATTGCATCACCTCGCTAATGCGTAAAACAGATTTGTTCTCAAAGGCCTGTAGAATCATCTCCCCATCCTCATCTAAAGCATCTAAATGTGGAGTACTGTCATTTTTAACCAGTCGCTTTATAATAGTCTCACTTTCTAATAAAAAAGCCCCGGGTAATGCTGCACGCATCACCTCCCCTAGCGTACACATATAATATTCTGACATCCATTTCCAGAATGTGAGTTGCTCAGGATGAACAATAGGTGTTTCATCTAAAATCTGCTCAATCTCTTTAGCCTCATATATACGAGGTTCATTTTGATGAACTGCGATAGCCATTGAGGTATAAATCTTGCTTTTACCAAAGGGTACAGCAAGACGCATCCCTGGTTTTATAAAGGAATATTCGGCTTCACTTATACGGTAAGTGAATGCGTTTTCAACAGGAATAGGTAAGATTACATCTACAAAATACACAGGGTAAAGATAAAAAAAAGGCTGTCTCTAGTTTTAGAAACAGCCTTAGATTATACAAAGGAAAACTTTTAGTTTACGCGACTCCAGTATTGTGTTCTTCCTAATAAAGAAAAGCCTACATAGCCTCTAACTTTTAGTTTATTTGCACCTTCTAATTCAATTAAACATTTATATAATTTACCGCTTTGAGGATCAAGTATTTTACCATCTGCATACTCATCCCCATCTTTTTCTAATCCTTTTATAATGACTAGACCGTTTACGGGCTTACCTTTATCTGAACCGGGACAATCAACACATTTAGCATCCTGACGGTCTTTATTCAAAATTTCAACAATTTTACCATAGACTTTGCCATCTTTTTTATAAATCTCGACTATAGATTTTGCATCTCCAGTCTCATCATCAATAGTTTTCCATTTTCCGGTTACATCCTGAGCAAAAACTCCTGCTGAACAAATAAGTGCTACAATTAAAAACGCGTATACATTTTTCATAATTCTAATTTAAGGGGTTATTTAATTAAGTTATTCGTTAAATCTACATTAATATTCAATATTATTAACAAAACTAATATTGTTTTTTCTAATTTTTTCTTAGTTCGTGACTTCGCTTTAGTCTATACATTGTTGCATTTAATTCAAAACCCAACAATAACAAATTTGAGTTTAACCAGATATATACCATCATTATTAAAAGGGCTCCTATAGAACCATAAAGTTGATTGTAAGTAGCAAAATTATTAATATAAATACCAAAAAAATACGTGGTTACCACAAACAGTATTGTTGTAAGTGTTGCACCTATTGAGAAAAACCGAGCATTTTTTCCTTCTTTAGTTCCAAAATAATAAAGCGTTGCTACCACACCATATATCAAAATCAATAACGCTATAAAACTACCTAATTGAGAAATAAGCTTTAGTGTATTTTCATCAACGATATCTCTGCTCTTCAGATCAATAATAATATATTGAAAGTATAAAACAGCTACAACAGTAGAAAGCAACAACAGTGCCAACATTAAAGAAACACCTAATGCGATAAAATATTGACGTACGATGGGTCGATTAGTTATACTATGAAAACTGTATTCAAAGCCGGTAAATATGGCATTCACACCATTTGCCATCAAAAATATAGCAAATATTAATGTTACTGAAAGTAAACCACCTCGAGGGTTTGCAGCAATATCTAATAGAATAGGATCAAAGAAATCCTGTGTTTGAGGAGGAAGAATATTATTTATAAAAGCTAAAAACTCAGTTTGAAAACCATCTATGGGCACATAGGGAATAAGGTTTAGAATAAATAGAAAAAATGGAAATAGCGCCATAAAAAAGCTAAATGCAATTGCGCTTGCCCGTGTAGCAAAAGTTCCCTTAAGAATACCTACTGCATACATTTCCCAAAAATCGTGGAGGGATAACCCTTCAAAACCGGGTAAAATCACGCCTTTTGCCCATTTTACTACCGGCAACAAGAATTTTATGGTTAATAGTTTCTCATTAAACTCTTTATCCATTTATACCGCTTTAAGACTCAAGTCCAAATTATAAACAGAATGCGTTAAAGCTCCACTAGAAATATAATCTACTCCGCACTTCGCATATTCGACAAGTGTTTCTTCATTAATTCCGCCAGAAGATTCGGTTAAACATTGATCTCCTATAATTTCTACAGCTTTACGTGTATTTTCATAATTAAAGTTATCAAGTAATATACGATAAACGCCACCCGCCGCTAAAATTTCTTCAACTTCAGAAAGATCTCGTGCCTCTACAATTATCTTGAGATCAAGATTGTTTTCGGCTAAGAACTTTTGTGTTTTTTGGATAGCTAAAGTTATTCCGCCGGCAAAATCTATATGATTATCTTTTAACATCACCATATCGTATAATGCAAAGCGATGATTTTCTCCTCCTCCTATTTTTACAGCTATTTTTTCTAAGGCTCTAAATCCAGGAGTGGTTTTACGCGTATCTAGAATTTTTGTTTTTGTCCCCTCAAGTAAGTTTGTATAGTGCTTAGTTTTTGTTGCGATAGCACTCATACGCTGCATTGCATTTAGAACAAGACGCTCCGCTTTTAAAATACTTTGAGAATTTCCACTTACATAAAAAACGATGTCTCCTACTTTAACTACTGCACCGTCTTTAATAAGGATCTCAACTTCTAATGAAGGATTTACATAATTAAAAACATTGCAGGCAAACGACACACCGGCTATAATACCCGCTTCTTTAACCAGAAGTTTTGCCTTTCCGGTTGCGTCACTGGGGATACAGGATAACGAACTATAATCACCGGGGCCTACATCTTCGCGTATAGCATTTTCAATAATCAAATCTATCTCTTTATTGAGTTTAGCTTGTGAAATCATAAATTTTATCGGTTTGTGCTAAGTTAGAAAAACAACCTGCCAATTTACAATTCCCATTTGCAATTATTCTAAAGTAGCTCATGATTTATTGTGTCCTCAATTATGAAAAATATTATTTTTGAATTATGAATATTAAACTTCTTTGCATAGGCAAAACCGATGATGCTCATCTAGACGCACTTATTGCGATTTATACTAAACGATTAAAGCATTATGTAAATTTTGAATTGGAGATTATTCCTGATCTAAAGAAAACAAAAAACCTATCTGAAGAACAACAGAAAGATAAAGAAGGTGAATTAATTCTGGCAAAACTGAATCCTCAGGACGAATTGATTCTTTTAGATGAAAATGGAAAAGAGTTTAGTAGTGAGAAGTATGCAGATTATCTTCAGAAAAAAATGAACAGCGGCATCAAAACTCTGGTATTTGTCATTGGCGGTCCTTATGGATTTTCTGCAGAAGTCTATGCTAAAGCACGCGGTAAAGTTTCACTTTCAAAAATGACCTTTTCACATCAAATGATTCGGCTTTTTATGACCGAACAAGTGTACAGAGCTTTCACTATTTTAAGAAATGAACCTTATCATCACCGCTAGATGTAAAAAGATTCAAATCTTAATTTTAATTCTTTCTTTTTTTACTTTCTATTTTCTTCTTTATTTCAACTGAACCGGCAACCAAATTTCTTCTTCAGAATCAGGATGTTCTGGACCATAGTAGTTTTCTCCAAGCAGTTCAAAGTGTGCGCGATCATCTAGTTTATATTTCGATTGCGGTAACCAACTTCCGTAGATATAGTTAGAGGTCTCTACAAATTTCTTAACCGGTCCCACGTGTGTAAATACAGCGTATAAGCCACCGGCAATAGTTTTAGTTTGCATTTCTTCTGGGACTTCATCAAACGATTCTACTTCAACTGCTGCCCAGCGTTCAAATTTAGTTTCTCTCGTAAATTCTTCCGGATTAAAGCCAAAAGGATACACCTGCATTGAATAAAAACTCGAGCCTATTCGTTTTTTAATTTCTTTATGACGCGACATAAAGCTTTTCCACAAAGCTGCGGTGTCGTCAAATGAAAGTGTAGTTGTGAGACATTTACCCACTAGCTTGCGGGGTTTAATTTCTAGTATTTTTGGACTCATAATTCTTTTTTGACTTCTGAAAATACAAAACTTAAGTTAGACCTAAATTATAGGAGTTCTTTAACCCTATATTCTGTATTAAACTCCTATAATTAGAATTCTAAAACACAAATTATGAAACCTAGAAAATTAATTAGTCGCTTCTTCCTATTCACAACTGCTATGCAAATTGGCTATTACGCTGTAACATTTGCTGACAGAAATAAGAATACTATTAAAAAGAAGTACAAAAAATTAAAAAAGAAAAAACACTAATTATTACATCTTCTTAATTCCGTTTTCCAGCACTTGTTTAATGCCTTCTAAATTATCTGAGAACTGCATCATTTGGGCTAAAACCTGAGCCATCTCATTTGCATTACCAAAACCTTTGAGCTTGTTGTTTTTTACAAAGGTTTCTTTGATAGATGCCCATCGGGCTTGTTCTTCATTTGAAATCAAATCAATCAATTCTTTGTATTTCAACAAGTTTGCTTCTGCAGATCCGGTGAGCGTTTGCGCTTCACTTTCATAATGCGATAGTAATAGCGTTTGCAGCTCTTTATCGTTCATAATAGGCAGTACCTTAGCGACGAGCTTATTCATATCTCTGTAAGATCCTTGTAATTTAAAGGAGGGCTCTGTACGATAGGCATCTTGCATCGCAGCAGATTTTATATATGCTGTATTTACTGCAAGTACCGTATTTCTAATTTTTAGAACTTTTTCTAGAACAGATTGATATTCTTCTATCTCGCGGTTACTGTGATTACCTTTTAACTGTAATTCTTGATTTCCTGATTCTAAACGTTCTAGAAGCGTATAAACATCCCCAAAATTCTTACTACTTAATTGCTGTAAAATAGGATTTGCAGTAAGAGAATTTTCTATCAAACTCAATTTAAATAAATCTGCGGTATCACCTATTATATCTCCCAGGTTGTAAATGTCAGCCCGGTTTGAGAGCATATCTGGAATCTGGAATTTTGCACCGCTTTCGGTATAAGGGTTACCAGCCATTATCACACAGAATTTCTTTCCGCGAAGATCGTAGGTTTTAGGTTTTTCTTTATAAACACCTTCAATTTTTCGGGTTCCGTCAGAGAGCGAAATAAATTTCTGTAAAAACTCAGTATTGCAATGCTGTATATCATCAAGATACAGCATAACATTATTACCCATTTCAAAAGCCAGATTAAGCTTTTTTAACTCTTCACGTGAAGCCGAATTAGTTGCTGCTGCCGGGTCTACCGAAGTAACCTCGTGCCCTATCGCCGGGCCGTTAATTTTCATAAAAACCAGTCCCAGGCGATTGGCGATATATTCCATCAGCGTGGTTTTACCGTAGCCCGGCGGCGAGATTAACAGTAACATTCCCATACGATCTGTACGTGTGGTGTCTCCCACAGTTCCCAATTGCTTTGCAAGATTGTCTCCAAAAAGAGGGAAGTATACCTGATCTATTAATTTATTACGTACAAACGAAGTCAAAACTTTCGGTTTAAACTCTTCAAGTTTGAGGTCTTCTTTCAGGGTTTGTGTGACTTCATGTTTCGCCTGGCGAAAAGCCTCAAAAGCGGGTACATCTTGAGTTACAAACGCAGATAAAGTCGTCACAAACTCGTGATAGTTAAAATTGAACGTACCATTAGATAACGTTTTGTGATCGCCACTTAAATTTGTTATTACTTCATTAGGTGAAATTGCATTAACCTTAGAAACCGAATCATCCTCAAATAGAATTAAACAAACAACCTCATCTGCATACTGCAATTGCTGCAGCTGCTCATTTACTTTAGAAACACGACTACTTTTAATAAACGCCGAAATCCACTGTCTAACAAGCCTTATTTTAGAGGCATAATCTATCTGCGACTCGTAACTATTTTTAAACTTAAGATCTGCCTGCTGTTCTTTTAAATGAATTATAAAGTCATCTTTTATTGAAACCGCTAAAGCGGTATTTATAAACGAATCGTCACTTTGCAATTCTTTAAAAAGGTATGCTGCAATAGTTGCGCTATGTTCTTTAGGAAATAAAACGGTCTCCTCTGCGAAAACTCTCAGTTTAGCAATTAATATGTTTACCACAAACTCATAATCAGGATTATCAGGAAAATACTGAAGCACTTCACCTGAAGCCTTTATTTGGGTATTAAGCTTGCTCTTCTCCCCTTCCTCGAGATAATTCCAAAAATACTGCGCATTTGCGCGTATTTGTGGCGGATAGATCAACAAACCTAAATCACTATGCTTTTGTATAAGTACACGCAAAATCTTAGCGGCATCAACATCGTGAACTCCTTTCACGTAGCCTTCGCTGTACTTATTGCTACTTGCTTCCTGTACAATTTTTAAGAGTTCTTCATCTGAAGCCTGTTGTAGAAGATGCGCAGTTGTAGTTTCAAAAATTGAATAGGCTAAGTATTCAGATCTATATACAACCGCATTTTCTGAAACATATTCCTGATCCCAAATCTGGCGGGAATTCAACAACACCGGGTGATTAAGCTCCTGATAAAAATCTGTACCGGTGAGGTGGTATGCAAGAACGCCATCTTTTAAAACAATAGTTAAATCAAGTGCCTGACGGTTTACCCCAAATTTATGTTTTCCTAAACGTATGATGTTCTCACCATCTTCATACAGATCAAGTTTATCTTTGAGTTTGCGTAGCGCATCTTCACGTGCAACTTTTAAAGCCGTTTCTAACTCTTCTGCCTTACCACTATCATCTAAATCATTAAGCTGCTTGATAATGTCGCGCACCTTATTTATCATCAAATCTGCAGCAAAATACCCGTTAATTTCATCTACAGAACCCAGACTTTGAGCTCGCTTTTCAACACCTTTTAATATACGTTCTGAAGCATTTTTAAGTGATAATGCTTTCTTATTTCGTTTTTCGACCAACGCATTTTTTCGGGCTTCAAAAGCAGCATAAACCTCTTCCCGTTTCTCCAAGATTAAGGTGATAAATTCTTCAAAATCTGCAAATTTACCTTCTAATTCCTCAAGTTGAATTGAAATCTTATTTTGAAACTCGTCGCATTTTTCCGGCGTAGCCGCAATATCCAGGTAGTTAATGATACTTTGATCAATCAATTTAAGTTGAGCGGCAAAATCTGCCTGTGCTTCTGCACTTCCTAAACTTTTTTTCTTGTTCTTGAGTGCAGCTTTAAGCTGATTTATAGTTGCGAAAATCAACGAAATAGCATCGACAATCTGTGTTGCGTGTGAGGTATCTTCTATCTCAAGATTGGTTACAATATCAATCAATAACTCTAAATCTGCCGCAATCTGATTTACTTCCTCTTCAAGCTTTTTAGCATTGATAACCTTTTTAATTTCATCTAACGCTGTTTTTTTCTCAAATACTTTATCGTGATAGGGTTGTAACGCTTTAGGATCTAACAAGAACTGAACACAACGCTCAGAAATTTTTTGAGATTGTGCTGCAATATCTTCTTCTAACTTTTTCAGAAAAGCTGCATCAACATAACGTACTTCATAAAGACTAATAACTTTTCCGCGTAAAGCACGCAACTGCGTCAACAGCTCTACAAATTCATTAATAGACTTAAATGAGGTGCTTTTTATTTTACTAAAAACCTGCTCTGCGTCTTCCCGTATTTCTTTGGTTTGCTTCTTTGCATTTTGACGCAGTTGAGTAACCTTTTCAAATTCGTCGATAGCGGCATTTGCGGCTTTATTTATTTCCGCAAGCGGAAGATCTAAACGTTGCGTTTGTTCATCGGTAAGCCAATAATAAGCATCCTTAATATCTTTAGCAGACTTTGCTATATCTGCATAAAGACCATCATAATTATCTTCTTTATTTAGCAGCGTAATTAAGGCTTGTGACTCTGCCATCGCCTTAACGATGTCTTTGTTACCTATTTTATAGAGTATAGAATCTGTATACTGAGAAGGCATATAATCGCCCTGTAGATAAGGTGTTTGCCAGATTTGTACCGTATGATGTTTAGTTTGATTTTCTTCGGAATTAAAATAACAGAGTTCGCCATCTTCTAAAACCGTAAAACCACTACAAACAATAGGCGTAATAATTTCCTGACTAATGATGTTATAGGACATCAATTTGTACAAGCCTTTTTTAGGCTCATAAAACACATACATAAAATCCTCCCCATTAGGCGAAGCAATTTTCTGTTGAAATTTTAAATCAATGATTCCGTCATCAAAAACATGATATTCACCGGTTTGCAAATAATAGCCATTCGGGAAAATTATTCCCTGATCGTCTGGCAGTAAAACAGCTGCTTTACCTATGCTTTCAATCTTATGAACTTCTTTTATTTTATGATTGTATACAAAGTATCTGGGCGGTTCCTGAAAGGGTTTTATTTCAATCGCAATTAAGTTTCCTAAATCGGCAAAACGATATTGACCATCATCAAGCGTCTGGTCTAAATGTGCTACAGGTTCAGATAAAATACCTTTACCATCTTCGGTGTTGTCTTCAATTTTAATAGTTAAATCACCCCCTATAGTCTCTACAAAAACACGATCTAAAATCGAAACATGCGAGTGTACACCATAACGGTGCATATCGCGGGTAACTTCTAACCATTTAAACTCATGCTGCGCCGGGAAACGATACTCGTGGTCGCTACGGTTATCTATATACTCAAGTCTATTTTCTTTTATTAACCACTTAAAGGTTTTGATATCAGTCACACTTTCGCTCAGCTGAAACACCATATGCAGGTAGTTTCCTATGATGGCAAAACGTGAAAAAATGGTATTGCGGTAGTATTTATAAAGATTGGAAAAATCGGTTTTGAAGGTATTATCTTCCAATAAATCAAGAGAAATTGCTTCAAATCGATTTTTAGTAAAGCGATACATACTAAACACATCTGAAAGTACAATTTCTGTGCGCAGTCCAAAATGAACATTATAACCAAAAATACAGGTTTCTCCCAGTGAAACGATATCTCGCGCAATACAGTTATTTTCTGTATTGATACGGTCATTAGCAATAAGTTTAGTCTCTAAAGATCCAAAAACCGTCTTACGATCTTCATTTAGTTTTCCTAATTTATCCTGAAGCTCCTGCTTATGCTTTTGCAAACGCCCACGTATGATCGCATAGGTGCCTCCATCAAGGGAGTCCTGAGTGGGAGTTTCTATAGGGTTATTTATTGATTTTGACGTTTCTGCCATTTTAAATCTTACTTTTTTAAGTAATTATAGTAACTAACTAAATAGGTCTTCGACAAGCTTAGACTTGCATCTCTCTGAATTACTTTTCTTAAAGTAATCGACAAACTCAGACTGACACCACAACGTCACACTGAGCCTGTCGAAGTGCTTATTTAATTTTACTTCAGCTTCTTATCAGATAAACCTAAACCTTTTGCAAGATTAAAAAGATTACCAAATAAACTCTGCTCTTCACTGTCGTGAGATTGCTCTTTGAGATGCATCAACAGGTTTGCTATCGTAAGATTTTTAATATTTTCTGAAGAAACGCCGTATTTGTCTGCAAACTCTTTTACTTTTTCAAGCAGATTGCCTTTGACATCATCGCTGCCCAAAATTGCATTCTTTACATCCTGAATGTTAGTGCTGTTAGCTACCAGTCGATCGTAACCTTTTGCTCTTGTAATCTGACCGATAATCTGATCAAAGAACATGGTCTCGCCACCTACAATATCAATTTTAGCTGCTTTCAACGCATCGCCTATTACCTGAGCCTGAGCATCAGCAATATCTTTTTGAATGTTTATATGTGCCAGATCAACCTGCAATTCTTTATCTAAACGCAGTTTAAACTCTTCGTGCTCTTTACCTACACCGTCAAGTTTCTTCATTGCGTTTGCTTTCTCTTCGATACCTGCTGCATCTGCAAGTGCTTTACCTTTTATTACATCTGCTTCTGCCATACCATCTTTGCGCTTGGCATCTGCTTTTGCTTCCATACCGGCTGCTTCTGCTTTTGCTTTCTTCTCTATAATAGAGGCTTCAACAACACCCTGGCGCTCGTGCGCATCTGCTTTTGCGTGCATTACCTGTGCTTCAGACATACCTACAGTCGCTTCTTCTTTAGCTTGTGCTTCTGCTAAAATTTTACGTGCCTGCGCTTCTTTTTCGGAAGCTTCTTTATGTGCAAGTGCTTCGATATTGATCTCTTCCGCTTTTTGCTTAGCCGCTTCTTTTTGAGCTTCGGCAGCTTTAATCGTTTTAATTAATGATTCTTCTGCATTAGCTTCAGCTATGGTAATTTTAACCTGCTTATCTCGATCTGCCGTTTTAAATGCCTGAATATCTTTCATATTCTCCTGCTCGGCCACCACACCTTTTTCAAGAATAACACGATCGCGTATCACATCCTGAATATTTTTCTTCTCAACTTCTACAACTTTCTCTTTCTCAATTTGAGCTAGTGTTACCACACGTTCTCTTTCAGTTGCTTCCAATAAACGATCTTTTTCAACACGTTCTGTTTCTACAGCATCAGTGCGTTGTTTATTTTTTGCAGCGACAATAATCTGACGCTCCATATTTTCTTCGGCAACCTTAACTTTTTCCTGTGTTGCAATACGCGCTGTTTCAGACTTCAGGAGCTCTTCTTCTGCAACCTTCATCGTCTCTGCTTCCTCCCGTGCTTTAATATTAGCAATCTCTCGTTTCTGCTGTTCTTCTTTTTCAGCAAGCTGTTTGTCTAACTCTAGTATCGCCTCGCGAGCTTCAACATCCTGCTTACGAATGGTTTTCTCCTCATCTCTCTTAATAAGATTTGCTTTTACATTCTGAATTGCGGTAAGCTCTGTAATTTTCTTAATCCCTTCAGCATCCAGAATATTATCGGCTTTTAAATGTATAACCGGAGTTTGCTCTAAAAAGTCAATCGCACAATCTTCTAGCGTATACCCATTAAGATCTGTACCAATGATATCTACGATCTCATCACGAAACTCGCGACGCGCCTCATACAATTCAATAAACTGAAATTTCTTCCCAACAGTTTTAAGAGCTTCAGAGAATTTTGCTTCAAAAAGATCTTCTAAGGTTTCTATACGAGAAGCACGAGCCACACCAATAGTCTGCGCTACTTTTTTGATATAGGCTACATCGTTATTAACCCTAACAAAAAATGCCACTTTAATGTCTGCGCGCATATTGTCTTTACAAATAAGACCTTCTACACCCATACGTTCTATCTGGATTTTCTTGACAGAAACGTCCATTATTTCTACTCTGTGGAAAACAGGAACCACATACAAACCTTTGTCTGTTGCTACTTTTGTACCTCCAAAACCGGTACGTATAAGTGCCTGACCTTGATGCACTTTTTTGTAAAACATCGCGATGATCGCGAAATAAACGATAACCAGGAACAAGAGAATTCCTAGTCCAATTCCAATAATTGGTAAAATTTGATTCATATTTGATTGATTTATTTAGTCGTTATAATTTTGTACTAAGTAATAGGTATGATCTGGTGAGTGTTTAATAATCAACACCGAACTTCCATAAATTAGTGGCTCACCCGTAAGTGATTTTACATAAATAGACATGGAGTTGCCGTCTGCAACAACTTCTGCATTGCCCATTTTTTCGCCTGAAATATTTGAAAGCAAAGTTGCTTTTCTACCCAAATAGTCTACTGCTATATCACCGTCTTTGTTCAGATGAGTAAAAAAACCTTTAAAAGGAGTTGTAAATATTTTATTTACAAATAGTGCCGGAATACACGCAATTAACATAATTGCAAAGCCAAATACATTATCGTAAGTAAATGTAAGCGCAGTAGTTATACTGGTCATTAACCACCAGATAAAAATCCAGCAGGTAAAGGTGAACATAAACGGAAGTCCAACAAAATTGAAGTAGATCAGGAAAATCTGCCAACCTTTTAAGGGTTTACGGCGTTTCCCTATTACATTCTCTTTTGTCACTTCAACATTAGACACATCTTCAAAGTCCATATTCCCGCCTTCCAGACCGGTATCAAGATCTACATCTGCATCAATATCTACATCGACATCAATGTCAAGATCAAAATCAAGCCCTCCTATCATGGTGACAATCCAGTATAAAATAAGGATGATCAACAATATGGATAGAACCATATTTACGGGTGAAAAAAGGACTTCTGTTAATGTTGCGTTCACGATTATGCCTGGTTTTTAGAATCGTTAAAACCTAATTGCGATTTTAATTTTTCAAGTTCGTCTTCTGCTTTTTCAGTTGTAAGATCTGCTGCTTTATCCAGTTCGTCATCAATAGATTTTTTTGAACTGGCTATATCTCCATACGCTTCTGCTAAAGCTTCTTCCTGCGCAACTTTTTCCTTCATACGCTCAAGCATGGAAACAGTACCTGTACTGTCTAATTCAGCCATTTGTTTATTGAGGCTTTTAGTCGCGTTACTTACCTTAACACGGGCTTTAAGCGTTTTAAGTTCATTCTCCCATTTGCTGATATTCGCTTTTATATTCTGAATATTTTTTTGCAATTGCGCTACGTTACCGTCAAATTTCTCAGATTCAACTTTAGCCTGCTCTACTTGTTTCTGCGCTTCTTCTTTCTTTAATAAAGCTTCTTTAGCCAGGCGGTCTGCTTCTGCAGAATCCATTTGCTCGTTGTGCGCTTTTTTGAGAATAATTATAGCTTTACTCTGGTAGTCTTCTGCTTTATTTTGATATTCATCCTGATCGTTTTTGGCTCTAATAGCCAAAGCTTTTACTTGCGCTAAAGCCTCCAGACTTTTATCAAGATCCTGCTTCATATCACGAATTCCCTGCTCTGTTAATTTGATAGGGTCTTCCATATTATCAATTGCCGAATTTGCTTCAGCCTCTCCTATTTTAAATAGACGTCTAAAAATGTTCATGGTTTCTAAGGTTTAATATTTTGAAAATTCAATAATTTTATCTGAGTACTCACTCATTAAAAGGCTTAGTGAGTTTAAAGAACCTTCCAATTCATTAATATCCATATTCTCAATCTGAAGTGTATCTCTAAATATCACTTTCTCACCAGATTCGTTTATCACAAATGCCCCGTGAATGATATCTCTGTTTTTTTGTAACAAGCTTTTAAAAATTTTTTCAGACTGATTGTTAATCTTAAAAATAAATTGCTCCAGTATTAAAATAGGTGGAGCAACTCCCAGAATAAGATTTCGTATACCTGAACTCTCCTTTTGCACAACGATTATCCCATCTTCAGGATTCTCAAATGTTATGTTGAAATCGAGTTCAAGTAGAAAGGATTTTGTAATTAAGAAATGATCTTTCATTAGTTAGTACTTAGTGAAATGTTAAATTTTTCTAAAGTTTAATAATACAAAAAACTGTGGTTTAAATCTTCAGACAGCGGTAAATATTGTTGTTAATAATGTGTAAATAAGCATTCCCATAACGTTTGATTTTTGATTGATGAATAAATTATTTGAAAATAATGCCAACTAATCTTTTAGTAATACTAAAAAGATTAGCTGATTGATGATTTATTAGCTAATATTGTTAGGTAAATATAACTAATAATTTACAAATTGCAAATTAAATTAGCAAGATATGTCTTTTTTTGGAAAAAATATTAGAAAAATTCGTAGCGTTAAAACACTAAGCCAACAGTCATTTGCAGAGCTATTTGACTTAAAACGAGGTACTTTAGGCGCTTATGAGGAAGGTCGTAGCGAACCTAAGATCGAAACTTTAATAAAAATTGCTAATTATTTTAGCATTCCCATAGATGATTTGCTCACACGTGAATTAACTGTAAACGAACTTTTAAAATTTAAAGGGGACCTAACCGAACAATTAGAAGCGATTAATAAAGAACGTTTTACCACAATACCCTGCATTACCGAAAAGAATAGTGCTGATTATATAAACTACTTTGATAAGAACAGTTTTATTGCCGATATGGTGCACGTTGAAGTACCCATTGATATCAAAACACCCTTGCGCGCCTACATTATCACAAACCTGGAAATGAGTAGTCAGGATCAGGGTTTGTTTCCTAAAGACTGGGTCATAGGAGAATTTGTAGCCCTGGAGAACTATAAAAAATTAAAAAATGGTACTCTTGTGCTTATTCTGGCGATGAACCAGCTCATTTTACGCAGACTTTATATCGTACATGATCAACTCACTTTAAGAGCAGATCACAAGAGTATAGATGAGATTACAGTTGCTGTATCTGATGTTAAAGAGCTCTGGTCAATAAGCGCAGTTTTTAACAGACGTGTTACTGAAATTTCAAGCGGTATTGAAGAAAAACTTCTTATGCTCGAGCAGGAATTTGCAAAATTAAGAGGCCGACTATAAACTACTCTGCAAGTTCAAAATCACCTAACTTTTCTTCCTCGCGCAGCAGCTTACGTTGTTGCTTTATTGTTAAAGTGCTGCCATCGTGGCTCCAACCTGGTGGGCCAAAAATGTACATAAACTTATCGTAAAGTTTGGGTGATTTTTTTGTATCTAACCAAATGTCTTTATACTCATGGGTAAGTATAATTAGCGGGTTGTATGAATTAGGAGCATGAGTTACGCCATATTCAATATCTATTTCCTCATCGAGTTCTTTGAAAGTCCCAAAAATACGATCGAAAGTATTTAAAAAACCACCATGGTTCTTATCCATATATTCCAGATTTCTGGCGTGATGTACTTGATGCATCGTATGGGTATTAAATACTTTATCTATGATACCCAGCTTTGGCACATATTGAGAATGTAATTGAAATTGCCATAGTGCTTCAATACCTAAACAAACAACTAACATTTCTGGTGGAAAGCCTATAGCGACAATCCACACATAAAATAATGGCTTATAGAATATCGTAAACCAACCGTTACGCACCGCTGTTCCCAAATTAAAATTATCTGATGAATGGTGTACGATATGTGCTGCCCAGAAAAACCGAACCATATGATTTTGTCTATGAAACCAGTAATAGGAAAAGTCGTCTGCCAATTGACATAAAATCCATACATACCATGCGTAACCAAAGGAGTTCCAACCCATGATATTTGTTCGAATTCCGTCTATTTCAGGATTAAAGATATCATATACCCAATTAAATAGAAGAATAACGGTGATTGTCTTAACTAAGGGAGCGATAAGTGTAGAACCAATTCCCATGACCAGACTGGCGGTAAGATCTTTCCAGTGGTATAATTCTTTTCTTTCAGAATGTTTACTGTAAGTAAGTTCAACGAGTATTAATCCTAAAAAACAGGGAACGCCGTATATCAACGGATTAGTAAAGTCCATAAAGTTGGTTTAATTCCAAAAATAACGTTTGCAAGGCACAATACACTATTTTTAATGCTAAAGCTCTAATTTTTAATAATATTGCAATTTTAAAGTTTTTTAGCCTCTTCCCAAAACACATCCATCTCTCTCAGAGTCATATCTCGCAAATCTTTATTTTTCTCTTTCGCTTTAGTTTCTAAATACTGAAAACGCTTAATAAATTTCTTATTAGTACGCTCAAGTGCACTTTCAGGGTCTATTTTTAAAAATCTCGCATAGTTAATCATCGAAAATAGAACATCACCAAACTCAGCTTCCATTTTAACCTGATCCTGCGCATCTACCTCAACCTGTAGTTCGGCTAGTTCTTCCTGTAATTTTTCAAAAACCTGCTCCGGCTTTTCCCAGTCAAAACCTACACCTGCAACTTTATCCTGAATACGACTAGCTTTTACAAGTGCCGGCAACGATTTAGGCACACCTTCTAATACCGAATTTTTACCTTCTTTCAGTTTTAAATTTTCCCAGTTGCGCTTTACATCTTCCTCATTATCAACTTTAACATCGCCATATATATGCGGATGCCGCGAAATAAGCTTTTCACATATTCCATTAGCCACGTCTGCAATATCAAAATCGTTAGTTTCACTACCTATTTTTGCATAGAACACAATGTGTAATAATAAATCGCCCAACTCTTTTTTAACTTCCTCTAGGTTATTATCAAGAATCGCATCTCCTAATTCATAAGTCTCTTCTATGGTAAGGTGCCTAAGACTTTGTAAGGTTTGTTTGCGATCCCACGGGCATTGCTCACGTAACTCACTCATAATAGTTAGTAAACGATCTATTGCTTTTAACTGCTCTTCTCTAGTATTCATAGCGATATGTGTATAAACTAAAAAACCACAATCTGATTTAAATCAAATTGTGGTTAATTTATAAAAACTAATCTGTTTATTTTTTACGGGCTGCAGTGCTTTTTGCACTTGCACCTTTTTTAGCCGAAGATGATTTACCACCTTTAGGCTGAGTATTCGCAGTCGTTTGTGCTTTAGGAGCAGCTTTAGCTGCTACTTTAGATTTGCCTTCTTCAGAAGCCTCATCTGCAGTTTCTTTTTGAGCTTCTCCTAAAAGGTTATTTTTCTGTAATAAATTATACCACTGTATTACTTTTTTGATATCACTTGCATAAACGCGATCTTCATCAAAATTTGGTAGAATCTCAAAGAAATAAGCTTCAAGTTCATCTTTAGAACCTTTGTGATCTATTGCGCTACCGCCATTTTCTTTCTCAGCAATTTTAGCGAAAACTTCACGTAAAGGTGACTCCCCATCTAGGGTATAAATAGAGATTTCTGAAAGAACACTTACATTATGCCTTAAACCTACAGGCATTTTTTTACCATCTGCCAGTGATTCTGCAATAAAACCAGATCGCGTTTGTGCGCGAAGGTGATATAATCCCGGTTTACCTGAAATTGAAACTATTTTATCTAAACTCATATTATATTTTTATCCGCGAGAGCGGGTTTAATTTCTAAAATTATATTCTCTAAAAGGCTGGCAAATATCTAGGCTCTTTTTCAATTTTCAAAATTTATTAGAAGCCTAAGTGAAAAATTAATTAACGCATTTTTTTATCGGGGAAACGCATGCGGTATTCTGCATTGGTTTTTCCTTTGCTTATACCTGCAAGTTTACTCTTAATAATACGTTTTTTTAGACTGCTTAGTTTATCTGTAAATAAAATTCCTTCAATGTGATCATATTCGTGCTGAATCACACGTGCTAATAATCCATCAAATTCTTCTATATGCTCGTTAAACTCAAGATCCTGATACTTGATCTTGACATTAGGACATCTAAAAACATCTTCATTAACACCGGGAATACTTAGACAGCCTTCGTTAAAAGCCCATTCTTCACCCGTTTCTTCTAGAATTTCAGGATTTATAAATGCTTTTTTAAATGTTTTTAAACGTGCTTGTTCTTCTTCAGTCAAATCTTCATCATCTGCAAATGGTGTCGCATCTACGATAAATAAACGTATTGCTTTTCCTATTTGAGGCGCAGCGAGCCCTACTCCACTAGCCGCATACATCGTATCAAACATAGTATCAACCAGCTTTTCTAATTCTGGAAAATCTTTAGCAATAGGAGCTGCTTTTTTTCTTAATACGGGATCTCCGTATGCAACTATAGGTAAAATCATGAGTTCTAATTTCTATATTTTAATTCTCAATTATTCAGCAAGCTTACAAATTATATAAGTAAGACTGTAGAATAATTGTAGCACTTATTTCATCTAAAAGTGCCTTATTCTGTCTTTTTTTCTTTTTTACGCCACCGGTTAAAAGCGTTTGCGCAGCCATTTTTGAGGTAAAACGCTCATCAACCCGTTGTATGGGTATTGAAGTAATTTTTTCAAGGCTGTCGCGAAATTTACTAATTTCAACTTCAACTTGCGATGCGCTGTAATCCATCCGTTTAGGTTCTCCTAAAAGTATAAGCTCTACATTTTCTTTTGCGAAGTATTCTTTTAAAAAACCCATTAAAGTTTTAGTATCTACAGTAGTTAGCCCAGAGGCTATAAGCTGCAACTCATCAGTAACCGCAATACCTGTGCGCTTTGTACCATAATCTAATGCCAGAATACGAGCCATATTATTTTTTGGCAAAAATAAGGCTTTAAAACTTATAGCGGGTATCTTGGTTTTTTTATTGTGCCTAAACTATCTTTAAACCCTGAATCTTTTTAAACGATTCTCTTATTTTATATAACCGGAAATCTTATTAAATGAAACAAGTACAAAATGTAATTGAAGCAGCCTGGGAAGATCGTTCTCTTTTAAGTGAGAAAGTGACCCAAGATGCAATACGTGAAATTATTGAACTTCTAGATAATGGTACCTTAAGAGTTGCAGAACCAGACGGTGATGGCTGGAAGGTGAATGAGTGGGTTAAAAAAGCCGTAGTGCTTTATTTCCCTATTCAAAAAATGGAAAAATTAGAAGTAGGTATCTTTGAATACCACGATAAAATGCCTCTTAAAACAGGATATCAGGATAAAGGAATACGTGTTGTGCCTAATGCAGTTGCACGTCACGGTGCATATATCTCTAAAGGTGTAATCCTAATGCCTAGTTATGTAAATATAGGAGCGTATGTAGATGAAGGTACGATGGTAGATACCTGGGCAACCGTAGGTAGTTGTGCTCAAATAGGTAAAAATGTACATCTAAGTGGTGGTGTAGGCATAGGTGGTGTTTTAGAACCCCTACAAGCAGCTCCTGTTATCATTGAAGATAACGCATTTATAGGATCTCGCTGCATTGTTGTTGAAGGCGTGCATGTAGGTAAAGAAGCTGTTCTGGGTGCAAATGTTGTATTAACCGCATCCACTAAAATTATCGATGTTACTGGTGATACTCCTGTTGAAACTAAAGGGTATGTACCACCACGTTCTGTGGTAATTCCCGGTAGTTATACTAAGAAATTTGCTGCAGGAGAATACAATGTTCCTTGTGCATTAATTATAGGTACTCGTAAAGAAAGTACCAACAAGAAGACTTCTTTAAATGATGCGCTTCGCGAATATGATGTAGCGGTATAAACATTTTTAATGAAAATTCTCATTATACAACAGAAGATGATAGGTGACGTTCTTACGTCATCTATCCTTTTTAAAGCCCTACGAGAATTATATCCTGAAGCAGAACTTCATTACCTCATTAAAAAACATACGTTTGCGGTTGTTGAAAATAACCCGATGATTGATAACATTATTTTTGATCAGGAAGACTTTGAGGGTGCTGAAATTTCTTTCTTAAAATTTGCACACTTACTTAGAGCTCAAAACTTTACCGCAGTTATTGATGCATACTCTAAAATAGGTTCTGCCCTCTTATCTTTTTATAGCGGTGCTAAAATTCGTTCCGGAAGAGCCAAATGGTATACTCGGGCTTTCTATACCACGAGTTCTACCTACGAAAGTATTCAAGTAAATAAAGCCGGACTAGCTATACAGTTTAGGCTTAAATTAGCAGCATGCCTGGGTTTAGATCAAACAATACCTTATCAACCCGAAATTTATTTAAGTGATCTTGAGATTACTGAGGCAAAAGAATTTCTAAAGAGTTTTAAAATAGATCTCTCTAAACCTCTTATAATGATCGGTGTTTTAGGAAGCAATCCTCAGAAGACCTATCCGCTTTCTTATCTTGCAGAACTTTTAGAAACACTCATTGCTACCTCAGATGCACAATTATTATTTAACTATATCCCCAGTCAGCTCGCTGAAGTTAAAAAACTATACAAATTGTGCTCTCCTAAGGTTCAGGCTAAGATATTTTTAAATTGCTATGCTAAAAGCCTTCGGAAATTTATCGCGATATGCCATCATTGCGATGCGCTTGTAGGTAATGAAGGTGGCGCCATACACATGGCCAAAGCAGTAGGCACGCGTACATTTGCGATTTACGCTCCACAAATAGAAACAAAAGCCTGGAGTTTTGAGGAAGATAAAATTCACAGCAGTGCTCATTTACAACATTTCAAACCCCAACTCTTTAAACATTTAAAATCTCAAAAAGAAATCCTGGCAGAAAACCATAATTTATATCAGAACTTTACTCCAGATTTAATTAAACCTGATTTGATGCGTTTTTTAAAAAACTTAACTCCTTATGAAGTATAGATTTCTCATCTATATCTCGCACACCTATGGTATTCCTATAGGTGAACCTTTAGAAGAAGAAATCAAAAGGCTGGGCTATGAGGTAAAATGGTTTGCTGACCTGGAGTATACACAAAAAGCAATATCAGGGAAGGCGGTTTGTAATACTGTTGAAGAGGCTATATACTACCACCCACATATTGTTTTAACGGCTACAGACAGCGTTGCTTATTTCATACCCGGGATCAAAGTACAGATCTTTCACGGTTTTCTGGCAAATAAGCACAGTATGCGTAAGGGACACTTTAGAATACGTAGTTTCTTTGATTTATACTGCACACAAGGACCTTCTACTACATCTGTTTTTAATGAAAAGAAAAAGAAGCTTGGCTTTTTTGAAGTTGTAGAAACAGGATGGAGTAAAGTAGATCCTTTATTTCCATTAGTACCAAAACCGGTTACCGAAAAACCAGTAATTTTTATCGCTTCAACATTTTCACCTAAATACAGTCTTGCGTATCAAGAAAGTATGATTCAAGAAATAAAAAGACTTTCAGAAACAGGACGGTACAGGTTTTTGTGCGTTTTACATCCTAAGTTACCAGAACATATAATAAACCAGTTTAAACAGCTGGAAGGACCTGATTTTACATATTACAATACGACAGATCTCATGCCACTTTTCAAGAAAGCAGACTTGATGCTGGCCGATACAACATCTGCAATTACTGAATTTATTTTACAGGAAAAACCGGTAATTACATTTAACAATTCTAAACCCGGACCTCACTTTATTAATATTGAGAAAGCTGAGGATTTAGAAACAGCAATAATAAAAGCGGTAGAAAAACCAGCAGGGTTAATGACTGCTATAAAAAATTATATACAGATAACACACCCTTACTTTGATGGGAAATCGAGCAAGCGGGTCATCGAGGCTACGATAGACTTTTTACATAAGGATAAATCTTATTTAAAAAAGAAACCACTCAATCTCGTACGCAAATATAAAATGCGTAAGCTTCTCAATTACAAACCCCTTAAGTGGAGCTCTGCCGTACCAACGCTTCCTAAAATTGAGAACCGTAAAAAACTTTCAGTACTCATTCCTACATTTAATGAAGAGGCTAATCTTGAGCAAGCATTACAATCTGTAGATTTTGCTGATGAAATTATTATAGTTGATTCATTTAGTACAGATAAAACTCTAGAAATTGCGAAGCGTTATTCTGCAACTATTCTACAACGTAACTATGAGAATTCCGCATCTCAGAAAAATTGGGCAATTCCTCAAGCTACGCATAAATGGATTTTGATTATTGATGCAGACGAGCGAATAACTCCGTCCTTAAAAGACGAAATTCTAATCACCTTACAAAATCCTGATCCTGAACTTGCTGGTTATTGGATTTATCGCCGCAATCATTTTAAAAATAAAGTAATTTCTTATAGTGGTTGGCAAAACGATAAAGTAATCCGTTTATTTAAGCATGATCAATGCAAGTATGAAAATAAATCTGTTCACGCTGAAATAAAATGCACCAATAAAATAGGAATACTCCAGAACAAAATAGATCATTTCAGTTTTAAATCTGAAAAACAATATGTTGATAAGCTTAGAACATATGCATTCTGGCAAGCCAAAGACTATGATAAGATTACCGGAAAATTAACGGCCTATCACTTTATACTTAAACCGTGCTGGCGTTTTTTTAAACATTATGTTCTGCAACAAGGGTTTAGAGATGGGTTGCCGGGTTATACTATAAGCAAACTACAGGCATACGCTGTGAGAATGCGCTATATTGAGCTTCGTAATTTGAGAAATATCAATTAAAATTCTATTTCTTCCAGAATTTAAGTTTCTTTTTTAAGGCACGCTTCTTTTTAAAACGCTCTTGAAAATTTACCGTTTCCTGCCACATAGCATCTTCGGTTTCTTTAGGATCATAATTTGCTAAATGTGCATATTCCTGCGCCATAATGGCAACCATTTCCCGGTGTGGAGTAAGTCGTGAAAAGTTGTGCATTCGGGTTTTAAAAGACATTGGTTTAAACTCCATTCTATTGAGGTCTACCAGGTAAAAATCATAACCGGCTTCCGTTTTTTTAATTAATGTATTTCCTGCAGAATGGTCTAGAAAATGAATTCCCTTTTCGTGTAATTCAAAGGTAAAGACAGTAAAATCTACCAGAATTTTTCTCCAATCTGGGTAATTTTTATCGTGAACTAAAGTCCTGTAGGTTAGGTCTGCATTTAAATTTTTGCATACATAATAACTCCTACCAAAAAGCAAACCTGAATCTTCAACCGCATAAGCGATAGGGTCGGGAGTTTTTATATGTAAACTCAACAACTTCTGCGCATACTCAAACGAGCGCTGCGCTTTAGATTTTCTGAAGTACTTGTAAACAACTCTATTTATAAAATTAGGTACCCCAAAGGCTTTAATAGCCACCTCGTCACGGTCTAACTGAAAAATTTTTATCTGATTGCGTGTACCATCAGAAAGCATTTTACCCTTACTTTCGAAATTTTTGATCAGTGCTTCTAGTTCAGAAAGACTATTTTTATGATTTTTGTCTGCAACGATTTTCATTGTATGAATTGATACGCAAAATTAGTCTTAATTGTAAAAGTATTTTTCAATAGGAGACAAGGAAATATAATTTATCTAATATATTCTGCAACGTAATTAATTATTTTATAATTGTAAAATTACCTCAATTATAAAATACACAGATAGTTTTTGATCCTGAATCATTGTATTACTTTTCAAACATTAAAACAAAACTATGATTAATAAGCGTTGCATATTGCATATATGTTCTGGAATGGCCTGGCGTGGAGGTGATTCTCAAATGTTAACGATTGTAGAACTTTTGAGTTCGGAAAACGATCAATCACATATTGTACTATGCCCAGAAAATTCTGAAGTAGAAAAAAGGTGTCGTGAGCGCAATCTTAGATATATAAGCGTACCAAGAGGAAGTAAAATTTCGCTTTCATACGTTCTGAACATTATTAAGGTTTCTAAATCAGAGAAAGTTTTGGCTCTTCACGCACACGACAGTAGTGGCTTAACGATGGCTCTTTTGGCTAAAACGTTTTTGAAGAATAAAAAGCTCATTTATATCAGAAAACGCAATAACAGAATCAGCTCCAATCTATTTAAAAAAATAAAATACAATTCTTCTAATATTACTAACATTCTTTGTGTTTCAAAAGCTGTTGAAAAGGTATTGCAACCTATTATAAAAGATCATTCTAAAATTGAAGTGATTTATGATGGTATCGATGTAGAAAAATACACTCAGGCAACAGATAAGGATTATGTGCGCAAGTTATTAAAGTTAAATCCTGACGCAAAAATCGTAGGAACTTTAGCTGGATTAGTACCTCAAAAAGATATACATACTTTTATAAAAGCTGCTGCATATATTAAGAAAGAATTAAAATCAGAAGTTAAATTCGTAATTGCGGGAGACGGCCCCTTGCTCAAGGAATTAATGGAGTTTGCAGCCTTATTAAAAATGGAGCACGACATTTTCTTTTTGGGTTTTCGTAATGATGGTCCTCAACTTCTTAAGGGATTTGATGTTTTAATGCTTTCCTCAAAGACTGAAGGGTTACCTCTGGTAATTTTAGAGGCATTTGCCACAAGAACTCCAGTCGTTTCTACCGATGCCGGTGGAGTCGATGAAGGAGTAACTAACGAGATAAACGGTTTTATTGTGCCAGTTGAAAATGATCAAGCCCTTGCAAAACGTGCTTTACAAGTACTAAATGATGAAAATCTCGCTAATACTTTTACTCAAAAATCAGAAAAATTAGTTAGGGAAAAATTCACACTCGATGTCATGAAAAGCAACTACAAAAAATTTTATAACAAGCTTTAATTAAATATTAAATACCGCATGTATCCAAGATTCTTTTGAATAGGATTTCAAAATATGCTCGGGAACTATTTTATATTAATTTTTAGAAATTCATTTGAAATTGTAATGTTTTTAGTATCGAGAACAAAGATTTTGAGGATCATAAAAATAATAATCTACAATACTTTTATTGGTGATTATAAGTTTCTTTTTAAGTGCAAGTGCTTCAAAAATGCGAAAAGTCAAACCTTCTTGATTTCCTTTTTGGACATCAAGCAAAATGTCATAATCCTGCATGAGAATATTTACCATTTTGAGGTCAATATCCTTCTTAATAATCTCCAGATACTCTGACTTTACCTCTTTTTTACTTCTTACTATAAATTTATAAGGATAATTATGTTGTTTTAAAAATTTGGCAACTTTTTCAATGGTTTCAAATCGCTCATCATACGAGGATATATAAAAACACCGCTACCTCTACTCGTAATTTCAACTTAATCATAAGGGATAAAGTTGGTTAAAAACTTTAGTTTATATTTTACGACGTCCTCCTTTTCATAGCTATAAACTTCATCAAAATAATCGATTAATTTACCTTTCTTAGGGAATTTTAAAATAGGGTCGAAATAATAAGAAATTAATTTATTTGTTTTATTCCGTAAATGAAGAAGTAATTTTCGCTCCAGTTTATCTGGCCTAATTACAAGAATATAATCTTGGTCCGCTTTACCAGCTAATTTATCAATTAACTGCTCGGTAATGAACTGCTTCTTTAAATTTTTGCCAGTGAACGTTTTTAAAAAAAAATTGTAGACTCTTGAAACGGTAGAAGGGTATTGATATTTAACTTTTTCATAATTAATATAGGTCACTTCCACATCAGGGTACTCGCGCAATTTGTCGACAATGGCATCTATATAATTAAATGTATAGGGAGCCAAAACTGTAATTTTCATGAATAAAATATTAGAATAAGTTACTAAGTTGTTTCAGCTTCAATTCTAGGAAAAAGATATTATTGACCTTACTTTTAGTTTGCTACTTTAGCTAAAGTCGATGTTGTTTTTTACTAAAAAGTATAAGAAACTATATTAGAATTTTTGAATTATTTCAATTTATACACTCCTAAACTACGCTTTAGAATCTTATAGAAATAGTCTCGATGTTGCATAACATTATTCTTAAGGCTTTCAAATTTCCACTTGGATACAGGTACTGTTTCGGTTATTATCTTAGAACGCCAGGGATCCTTTATCTCTACATGTTTTAAAAATTCTTCCGGTTCTACATGACCGTGGCCTGCAAAATCATTTATTTTATTAGCAGCGTGAATTACAGCAACCCATATTGGTACATTACGTACAGCTTGAAGATTTTTTTCCCGTTTCCAATGTGAATGCCGTTCTACACTCCAAACGGTTCTGGGGTTTTTGTTACGCTCTATAATTGTAATAAAAGGATTGAATTGATCTATACGCCTTCCTATTTTTATTTCCGGCTGAACTTGAAGAATAAAGCCGTCTATGAAATCTAGTGCTAAAAATTCCTGATTATCAAAACGCTTTTGTACTTCCTCAACAAAAATTCTACAAAAACAATCATCATTATCCAATCTGGTAGTTATAATAAAATCTTCTTTAATATTGGAAACAACCTCCTGAATACCGGGTAAATAATTACCCATTCCGCTTACAAAAACGGGTTTGAAAAAATTATGCTCTTCTTTTAGCCTATCGATAATCGACCTAAACTCTGCAGTTGTCGTAGTATCAAAAAACACATACCATTCAAAATTCATATTTGTCTGAGCACTCAAAGAACTTAAACAAAAATCTTCAAACAGTTTAAATCGATCTCGATGCCATTCATCCGTAAGAACTTTCACATTTTCTTTATCTGTATCCCATTTAGGATTACGAAGATTAAATCTGGTGATAATCAAATGTTTGAAAGTGCTCATATTAATTAGAATAACTCTTTAATTAAAAATTCTAGACAAATCTAAACTACTTTATCAAAAATCCCAGTAATGGACACATCTTTCAAGTTTAAAGAACAAATAAATTCTATTTCAAAAATGAAACTAGTATGAAGAAGTTTTAAACGATAATATCTACAAAACTGACTGCAAAATTCTATTTCTAGTGTTATTTTTAAACCCTGCTTAATTCGCTTTACAAATTGATATTACTAATGGTAAAAGTGCCATGCCTAGATTTAAAATTTTAAAACCTGGCCTTAAAAAAATCACTGCTTGTTTATGGCAAAGAAACGATACGAACAAAATATTATTGACGAAGTAAATGAGTCAATAGTAATTCTAAAACGCGGTGGACTCCTGCTCTACCCAACAGATACGGTATGGGGAATAGGTTGTGATGCAACAAATGCTGAGGCTGTAAATAAGATTTTTGCTTTGAAAAAAAGAGCAGAAAGTAAATCTTTAATTTGCCTTGTAAGTGATTTTAAAATGCTGAATCAGTATGTAGAAAAGATTCCGGAGATCGCTTACAGTATTTTAAAATATGCAGATCAGCCTACTACTATCGTTTATGACGACCCCATACGTGTAGCCGAAAATCTGATTGCAGAAGACAATACCTTGGGAATACGCGTTGTTGAAGATGGCTTTTGTAAAGCCTTGATTAAAAAATTAGGTAAACCACTGGTTTCTACTTCAGCAAATATAAGTGGTGAAAAAACTCCTATGCGCTTCCCAGAAATAAGCGAGCCAATTTTGGAAGGAGTAGACTATATCGTAAATTTGCAGCGCAAACATAAATCGACCAAATCCTCGACTATAATTAAGTTGAAAAATAACGGCCAGGTCGAGATTTTACGAAAATAACACCTCATGTCAATCCCCAAATATCCGGAAGCACTAAAGCCTAAAATCTTTGATATAATTACTCGGGCTTCTGAAGAGCTAGCATTAGAAAGCTACGTGATAGGTGGTTATGTGCGTGATTATTTATTAAAACGTGGTTCTGCAAAAGATATAGATATTGTTGCAGTAGGAAGTGGTATTGAGCTTGCTAAAAAAGTGGCCTCACTTCTTAAACACAAACCTAAAGTACAGGTATTTAAAACATATGGCACTGCAATGCTTCGTGACGGCGATATTGAAATTGAATTTGTAGGAGCGCGCAAAGAGTCTTATTCTGAAAATAGCCGAAATCCCGTTGTAGAAAACGGTAGTCTGGAAGACGATCAAAACAGACGGGATTTCACAATTAATGCTTTGGCCTTAAGCCTTAACAAGGCTACTCGAGGCAATCTGGTTGATTCTTTTAATGGTATTGTAGATCTTGAACGGAAGATTATAAGAACGCCTTTAAATCCTGATATCACCTATAGCGATGATCCTTTGCGCATGATGCGCGCTATACGGTTTGCTACGCAGTTAGATTTTACAATAGAACGTACTTCTCTAGAAGCAATCACTGCAAACAAAGAGCGTATTGAGATTATCACTAATGAACGCATAGTAGATGAGCTCAATAAAATAATGCTGAGTAAAAAACCTTCTAAAGGATTTCTTTTACTTGAAAAAACCGGATTACTTCCGCTGATATTACCAGAACTTACCGCTCTAAAAGGTATCGAAGAAAAAGAAGGTCAAAAACATAAAGACAATTTTTATCACACGCTTGAGGTGGTTGATAACATTTCAGAAAATACAGATGATGTATGGCTTAGATGGGCTGCACTCTTGCACGATATAGGTAAAGCACCCACTAAGCGTTTTGATAAAAAAATAGGATGGACCTTTCACGGTCACGAGTTTGTAGGTGCTAAAATGGTTTATAAACTTTTCAAAAGGCTAAAAATGCCCCTTAATGAAAAGATGAAACTTGTTCAGAAATTGGTTTTAATGAGTTCGCGTCCTATTGTAATCGCCGAAGATTTTGTGACAGACAGCGCCGTACGCCGTCTTATTTTTGATGCAGGTGAAAATCTCGAAGATTTAATGACGCTGTGTGAGGCAGATATTACCACAAAAAACCCAAAACGTTTTAAACGGTATCACAATAACTTTAAAACTGTACGATCTAAAATTGAAGAGGTAGAAGAACGAGATCACTTACGTAATTTTCAACCACCAGTAAGCGGTGAAGAAATTATGGAAACTTTCTCTTTAAAGCCCTCACGGGAAATCGGTCTTATTAAAGAGGCTATAAAAGAAGCTATTTTAGAAGGAGAAATCCCTAATGATTACCATGCAGCGCACGAATTTATGCTTCAAAAGGGAGCAGAATTGGGCCTGGAAGCTATAAGTAACTAATTCTGAAAAGGTGTATAAAAAATCAATAATAGTATCGCTTATTCTGGTTTATCTTGTGATAATTGCAGGTGCGGTTGTACGTATGACTGGTAGTGGAATGGGATGTCCAGACTGGCCTAAATGTTTTGGATATATTATACCGCCTACAGAACAAAGCCAGTTAGATTGGCACGCAGATCAATCTTATAAAAAAGGGCAGGTTATTATTTATGAAGAAAGCCTGCGTATTGCTAAAGAAGACTTTAATACCGGTTCTGCATTTAATGCAAAAAACTGGAATGGCTACGACAAGCACGATTATGCAATTTTTAATCCCTGGCATACGTGGATTGAATATATTAACCGCCTCTTAGGAGCTCTGGCGGGTCTGGCTTTTCTGGTTATGCTGGGTGCGGCAATTTTTAAAGAACGTAATAGAAAACGCATTCTTTTATCCCTAGGTGCTGTAGTGTTAATAGGTTTTCAGGGATGGATAGGTGCTACAGTGGTTTACTCTGTTCTGTCACCAGTACGCATTACTATACATATGGTTATTGCTCTATTTATAGTTGCCCTACTAATTTATATGCTATATGAGACAAAAAGCAAGACAGTAACTTTTAAATTTGATAATGCTTTTAAAGCGGGTATGCTGGTTGCTTTAATTCTTACACTCATACAAATTATTTTAGGAACTCAGGTTAGACAACATATAGATGACACCATAGATGTTGTAGGCTATGCTGCTAAGTCACTTTGGTTAGAAAAACCGGAGCTCTCTTTTTACATACATCGCTCGTTCTCGATTATCGTATTTCTTTTAAATGCGTGGTTATTTTATCGTAATAGATCATTATTATTAGGACACCGCTCTTTTAAATGGGTGGTAAATTTAATTTTATTAGAAATACTCACAGGAGTTCTAATGTACTATTTAGATTTTCCTTTTTTAACGCAACCGCTACATCTGGTAATAGCTTCTATTTTATTCGGGATTCAATTTTACATACTATTGACATCACTTAAAGAAAAAACAAGCGCCCAGACATCAACTGTTGTCTAAATTGTATCTTTACCCTCACCTTTTTCAAAAGGTATGAGATCACATCTCAAAACAAAATAGTTCACTAATTCAGACTGAAAAAGAGCAAGTTTAAAATCTTGTTCTGTTTTAAATTTATTGTTATGATTTACCGTTTTCGCATCATTCTCGATACCGAAGAAGATATTTTTAGAGATATAGAAATAGAGCAATCTGCTACTTTTGAAGATTTGCACAACAGCATAACTCAAAGTTTTGGGTTTGATGGCACAGAGATGGCTTCCTTTTACGTAAGTGATGATGAGTGGACGCAAGGTGAGGAAATTGCTTTATTTGATATGAGCGATGCCGAAATACCATTGCGTACTATGCAAGATACCTCGCTAGAACAGATGCTTAACGCAGATCAAAGACGTATGATTTACGTCTATGACTTCTTTAACCTATGGACGTTCTTCGTTGAGCTTGCTGAAATTACGGAAGCCGATGAGAGCACCCTATACCCCAATTTAATGTACGTTTTTGGTCAGATTCCGGCAGAAGCTCCAGAAACCGATTTTTCGGGAGAGGAGAAAGATGCAGACGACGATGAGTTTGATGAAGATGATCCCTTTGATGATGATTATGACATCGAAGATTATGAAGGTCTCGACTTTGATGAAAACTGGAATTAAAAATAGACTTCAGATTACAGAAATTAGAATCTAAACATCCTGTTTAAAATTTTACTTTCTTAAATCTAAACACACAAAAATAAATGATCAATTTATATTCTACGCAGATAGAGTCACTTTCTATCCACCGTATTGGTAATAAAAGTCGCGGTGAAGGTGCATTTCTATCTAAAGAGCGTTATGCTTTAAATGATGAGATTACACCGCTTTTAAAAGAATTTTTCTTCAAACCTTTCCGCGAGAAAGAAGAGAACTATTATCAATTTGTGCACGAGTCTGATCTTGAGTTTCACTCCCTTTCAAACTTAATTGCATCGCTTTTTGCTGACCCAGGCAAATCACATGAAATCTCTACTGAGATTGCAAAATTACTCTATGAGCAATCAAGCCATCCGCATATAAAGCCGGGTGAGGTCTACGTTGCGCATTTAGAAAATGTGATGCTAGATAATGAGAAAGTAGATGCTATAGGTATATTTAAGTCTGAATTAAAACAAGACTTTCTACAATTTGAAGAAGCCGAAAGCAATCTTAAAATGCAACTTGAGCAAGGCGTTAGTCTAAGTAAGCTAGACAAGGGCTGCCTTATTTTTAACAAGAATGCAGATAATGGTTATAAAATATTATCTAGCGACTCTAACCGCTACGATACTAAATACTGGTTAGAAAATTTCTTAGGAGTAGATATGCTTGCCGATGAAAATTTCTACACTAAAAAATACCTTAAATTCTGTCAGGATTTTGCAAAAGATGTCGTGCTTCCCGCAGAAGATAAAAAGGAAGAAGTAATGTTTATGAATCGTGCCGTAAATCACTTTGCTAAAAACGACGAATTTGTAGAACAGAATTTCATGAACGAAGTAATGGAAAATCCTGCACTCATCCCCGAGTTTAACAATTATAAATTAGAGAAAGCTCCTAAATATAAAATAGAAGATCTTACGTCATTTCCTATCGCAAATACAGCGGTTACAGCTGCTCGTAAAAAGATTAAAAGCGTTATTGAATTAGACACACACATACAGATAAAGCTAGACTTTATAAATCCTGAAAGTGCAGAGAAATTTGTAGAAAAAGGTTGGGATGAAGAACGGCAGATGTATTATTATCTGGTGTATTTTAATAAAGAGCAGAAGTCGTAATTCAAATCTATTAAAAATTAAAAACCCGAATCTAATTAAGATTCGGGTTTTGTGTTTTTTAGACTTTATGCAAGTTCCTTAACCTGTTCCTGATAAGTTTTAATACGGTCACGCAGTTTTGCCGCTTCCATAAAGTCGAGCTCTTTTGCAGCAGATTCCATTTGTTTACGAGTGTCTCGTATCAGCTGCTCAAGTTTCGGCTTACTCATATAAGCAGTTTCCGGCTCTGCCGCCATATTTAATAATTCCTGAGCCTCTTGTTTAAATTTATCAGTTTTTGCTAGTGCACTATCCAAAGATTTTTTGATAGCTACAGGCTTTAAACCATGTTCCTCATTAAAGTTAATTTGTTTCTGGCGTCTGTAATTAGAATCATCTATAGTTTCCTGCATACTGCGTGTGATCTTATCTGCATACATAATGGCAAGACCATTAATATTACGCGCAGCTCTACCTATGGTTTGCGTTAACGAGCGATTACTTCTCAAAAATCCTTCTTTATCTGCATCCAGAATAGCTACTAAAGAAACTTCAGGTAAATCAAGACCTTCTCGTAAAAGATTTACCCCTACCAAAACATCAAAAATACCTTTACGCAAATCAGACATTATCTCCACGCGCTCTAACGTATCGACATCTGAGTGAATATAACGTGTTCTAATATTTACACGCGTAAGATATTTGGTCAATTCTTCAGCCATACGCTTAGTAAGTGTTGTTACCAGCGTACGCTCATCTTTATCAATACGCTTATTTATTTCTTCAATTAAATCATCAATCTGATTTAAACTTGGGCGTACCTCAACCACCGGATCTAATAATCCTGTAGGTCGTATAATTTGCTCAACATAGGTTCCTTCAGACTTTTGTAATTCATAATCTGCAGGTGTCGCACTTACATAAATTACCTGATTCTGCAATTGCTCAAATTCTTCAAACTTTAACGGGCGGTTATCCATCGCTGCCGGTAGTCTAAAGCCATACTCCACGAGATTTTCTTTACGACTGCGGTCACCACCATACATAGCACTTACCTGTGACACGGTTACGTGACTCTCATCAACCACCATTAAATAATCATCTGGAAAGTAATCTAACAAACAGAACGGTCGCGTGCCGGGTTCCCTCCCATCAAGGTATCTCGAGTAGTTCTCTATACCGCTACAGTAACCTAGTTCTCGTATCATTTCCAAATCAAAATTTGTACGTTCTTCAAGACGCTTTGCTTCCAGATGTTTTCCTATCTCCTTAAAATAATCAACCTGCTTTACCATATCAGATCCTATTTGATCAATGGCGCCCTGCAAGCGGTCAGGACTGGTCACAAACATATTTGCAGGATAAATATTAAGACGGTCGTATTTTTCTAATATCTCATTAGTAGTCACATCAAACGCTTCAATCTCTTCTATCTCATCCCCAAAAAAATGCACTCTAAAGGCGTGATCGTCGTACCCCGGAAATATATCTACGGTATCTCCTTTAATACGGAAATTTCCGCGGTTGAAATCACCAGTAGTACGACTGTACAAACTTTGAACTAATCGCTTGAGCAATTGCGTTCTGGAGATTACCATATCTTTTTCGATACTAATAACGTTTTTCTGAAATTCAACAGGATTACCTATACCATATAAACAAGAAACAGAAGCTACTACGATGATATCGCGTCTTCCAGATAATAAAGAAGAAGTTGTACTTAAACGTAATTTTTCAATTTCCTCATTAATGGAGAGGTCTTTTTCTATGTAGGTACCAGAGGTAGGAATATAAGCTTCCGGTTGATAATAATCATAATAAGAAACAAAATACTCTACCGCATTTTCAGGAAAAAAAGCTTTGAACTCACTGTATAGCTGTGCTGCAAGTGTTTTATTATGTGCAAGTACGAGTGTAGGTTTTTGAACTTCCTGCACCACATTTGCCACTGTAAATGTTTTACCACTACCGGTAACCCCTAATAATGTCTGATACTGTTCACCGGTATCAAGACCATTAACTAATTGTTTTATAGCACTAGGTTGATCACCAGCAGGTTTAAATTCTGAATGTATATTGAATTTCAAAGTATAGCAATTTTTCGCATTTTCTGCGAGTTAAAATGGACGCCACATACAACCAAGAAAGCTTAACACTTTTTAAATTAAGGTTAGCCTCCTACCCTTTTATGGACGAGTTGCAAAATTAAACTATTTGAGATTCAGCTAAAAGGATGTAAATCTTAGGAGAAACTTAAAGTTTTGTCCAGAATAGATTAGCGTTTTAAGGTAAAATGCGATTTAAACACTCTGCCATCTTCTAAAAGAACATCAAACCAGTAATCGTCTGCAGGTGAGTTGACGCCTCTAAACGTACCATCCCAACCTTCTCCTAGCGGGTTGATTTCTTTTAATAGCTTACCGTACCGGTTAAAAACTCTAATTACTGTACCGGGCTGAACAAATTCACTAATACCCTTAACCTGCCACGTATCGTGATATCCATCACCATTAGGAGTAAAGTACTTCATAAATCCTATAATACTAAACTCCTGCTCAACAATACCACAACCTTCTTTAGATCGTACATAAACGGTATGAAATCCGGGTAATAATCCTGTAAAAGTCGAACTGTCCTGATAAGGCCCTATAGCATCATCTAGGGTAAATTCATAGTCACCATCCCCAGAGATTGTGACAACTGCTGTATTATTTTCACTAGCATCAGTTACTTCAATATTTTCAATAACTGCTAATTCCTTTTCTTCGATGGTAAAGGTTTCCTCTCTAAAACAACCCGTTAAAACATCTGTAACCCGCAAAGTATGCTCGCCCGGTAAATTAGTTTGTAATTCTGGTGTGGTTTGCCCTTCTGGCAACCACTGATACGTATAGGTTCTTGAAGTATCAAGATTTGAATAATCTGGCATATAAGTCTCTAATTCCGGAAAAACCGAGGCACAGTAAAATGCCTCTTCAGGAAGCGTAAAATCTGGTCTGGGGTTTATCAGCAATTCAAGTCTACTTATTGCAAAACAAGCATTATTGTTTTCAACACGAGCGAAAATAATTTGATTATAGGCTGTACTATTTGTGTATGCTACAGGTAAAAGTTCATTTGCATCTTCTAGCAGCGCTCCGCGTTCTGTTAAATAATAATTTATATCAGGAGTACCCGTACTGGATCCAGACACTTGAGAATCTGCGTCTCGCAGATTGAATGTAACAAAACCGGTATCATCAATATCGCACTCCTCTAAAAGCCCTGTTGTTGCTGCCGTACTGCTCACAACTAGATTTAAGGGCGCAGCTACAGCACATCCTGCGGGATTAACTATACGCGCATACAAAGTTTCAGAAGGTCTTCTGTTTTCGTATCCTATCGGTTCTATGGGGTCAATATCCAGTAATGCCTGATTTAAACTAGGGTGATACGTCACGCTCAAGTTAGGATCTGCGAAAGTAAAATCTGAATTTGCTTCATTAAGGTTAAAAATGCTTAAGCCATCAGCCGTTGCAGAATCTTCGCATTGAACCAACCTTGCCCCTGCAGAAGCCTGTGGAAATGCATAATACGTTACCTCTGCATATCCTATTTTCTCACAACTACCGTCATTAGGGTCTAATCTAAATTCGTAATTTTCAGTATACGGTAATGTAACACCGGCTGGTTGTCTAATATTTAACTCAAAAGTTGTCGCTCCGGTTATAAGATTATCATTTAAATACCAGCTGTATGTAGCACCGGAAACTGCTTCATATTTTAACGTATAGGTATCGCCATCACAAAGTGCTAATTGTTTAGAATCTGTGCTATTTTGAATGATATCTAACTCATTAAACAACGATTGATTAAAAGGCGGTAAGCCTTGAAAACTTATTCCGCTTCCTAAATTAATCGCGCGATCTCTATAATTTGCAGCGACACCGGCTGCATTAGGATTATCTATAACTCCTAAATACGGTAAACCTACTGCATAAGCTAAACTCAAAGCACGGTAAATCTTACCATCGGGAGCTAATTGAAGGCTGCCGCGATAATATCCTTGTTGATCTAATAAGACCTGACTGGCATTTATGTCTGCAGCTTCTGTATCATATTGAATTAGCGATGAGAAATGATTACCTACCTCAGGTTCATCTGAACTATTAGAACTATGAACGTAGAGATATTTATTATTAGGCGAAAATTCAACGCCATATGATGCCCCATTAGGACCTGCAATTGATAATCTCTGAACATTACTCGCCAGACCGGTTGCGGAGTCAAAATCTGTAAGATATAAACCCGAAAACATATTAGCTATTGCAAGTTGCTTTCCGTCAGGAGAAAATTTCATATTTCCTCTACGATCTTCTACATCCAAAGAAAGACTAGATTTTACAGGAGTTAATTGAATGCCAGAATCATTCAATTCATATGCATATAGTGTATTTATAAAATTTTCATTTCCGCTTGATGAAGAGAACGCAACCATCCACACACTATTAGTTACGCAACTTTTAATAACAGCACTTAATTTTTCTGAAGCAAAATTTAAAAGTTTTCTGTTTTTTACGGTGACTTCTCCCTGTGGATTTGAGTTAAAATTGACAATACTATAATTCAAACCTTGATCATCATCTGACTCGCGCAAACGGGTATCTATAGTAAAAATGTAATAAATACCAGGTGTGTTAGGTTGTGGTATTATAATAGCAGATTGTGTACTTGAAGCATTGCCAAACAAACCGTTTCCGTTCACCATCACCGTATGGTTAGCAGTGTAAACCGTCTGACCATCCGTATAAAATAGTAAACTGCCATTATCATCTGAGATGGTCGCACAGCCTTCTAAAGTATCTAATAGACCATCTGTTAGAACCTGTGGAGTAGAGTTATTAAAACTAAGACCTGCTCCTTTTCCAAAATACCAGTTATTTGCCTGACTCTGGGCTTTTAATTGTACAACAGAGAGAATAAAGAAAATGTATAGAACATTTTGTTTTAGCGTATTTTTTTTCAACTGCACTTATTTTTGTACAATTTAACCCATTAACATCATAAATAAAAAAACTATCGTCAACAGTATTTTTACTGGGATAAAAGGAGCAATTGCTATAAATCGCGCTTTTTAAGCAATGCGTAAGCGCCATAAATAAAAATAAAAATCCATGCCGAAACAATTACAATCTCGTACCAATGTACCGCGTAATCTATACTTATATCTGCTTGTAATTGTGTAGCTGCTGCTTCAATAAAATTGAGGCGTTGAAAAGGAAGATTTATTAAATTTTTCATCGCTTCAAGCGGAAAAAACTGTACAATTCCATCTGCTAACTCTGCACTGGTTTTCCATCTCAAAATACCATAAATGATATTTTCAAAAATCCACCAGACAAACAAGAAGCCTAGAGCAAATGCAGAACGCTTTACTAAAACGCCCAGAAATAAACAAAAAGAGAAGAAACCTACAAGCTTTAAAAAATAAGCGAGCAGAAATTCCATCTCGCGGGTAACTATACTAAACTCAGTATAATCTGAAAATGAATACCCTAGAATAAGCGTCATTACAAATATGAATAACGTCGAAAGCAACGCAAAAGCAACAACGGTATAGAATTTAGAAAGCATAAATTCTTTCTTACTCAACCCATCAATTAAGTTTTGCTTTAACGTTCTGTTACTATATTCATTAGAAATCATGGAGACAATTACAATCGCCAAAAAGAATTTTAATGTAGCAGCAACCCATGTATTAAAATGCCAAATAAACGGAAAATTAAAAATACCCTGATCTGCAATACGTATTTGAAAATCGCCCAGATTAAACTCTATAGAGGCGATAAGCGCAATGAATGAAAGGATTACGAAATAGGCGATACTCAAAATTTTTGAGGATCTACTGTGTTTTAATTTGTAAAATTCTATGGTAAGTAATCGTAGCATGTAGGTGCTTAGTTTAGTTTGGCTGTAAGTTGTAAAAATTGTTCTTCAAGGCTTTCTTTACGCATAACCAGATGAGAAAGAACAATATTCTTCTCAAATAAATAGCTGTTTAAAGCTTCCGCAGAAAGTGGGTTTTTGAGAAATGCAGTTATTAAACCATTCTCTTCTTTAAGAGATGCAAAATCAGGATGTGTTTCTAAGGCTAAGATAAGATCTTGTTGTTGCTCACAGCGCAATTCAAAAAAGCCATGACTTGCATTTAGTTCATTTACAGGACCAGCGTATAATTTAATTCCGTTTCTAATTATGACCACATGTGAACATACTTTTTCAACCTCATCGAGTAAATGGGATGCAAGAAGAATGGTGGTTCCCCCAGAAGCGATATTCTTTATTATCTCCCGTATTTGATGAATTCCCTGCGGGTCAAGACCATTTGTTGGTTCATCTAGAATTAAAATTTCAGGATCATTTAATAAAGCTGAAGCAATTGCGAGTCGCTGTTTCATCCCTAAAGAAAACGTGCTAAACTTGCTATCCTTACGATCTAAAAGGTGTACGATTTCTAATTTCTCATCAATTTTTTTAGGGTCTACATTTTTAATGGTGCACACTAATTTGAGATTTTGTGCAGCCGTCATATAGGGGTAAAAGTTAGGTCGCTCGATAATTGCTCCTACTTTTTTTAAGGCATTATGCGTAGTGTCGCTACCATCAAACCACTTAAAATCACCAGAAGTTGCGTTTACAACATTAAGTACCATACCCAGCGTGGTAGATTTACCACTACCGTTAGGTCCTAAAATTCCGTAAACATTTCCTTTTTCAATAGTAAAACTCAGATCGTTTACAGCTTTAACTCTACCGTAATGCTTCGTGAGGTTTTTAAGTGTAAGAATTGTTTCCAAAAGCGTAATTTTAAGATTAGCGTACTTTAACAAGACGAGCACATGCCTGTTTTGTTACAGCACTTATTTACCTTTGTACAAATCCCTTTTGACTATGGAAGACAAATTAATGTCACGTAAAAAACCTACTTACCCTATTAATGATACTCTCAAAGAGTATTTGACTAAGTATAATAGGGAAATTAAAATACCTGTATTTTACGAAGATCTTCTGCGGTTTTCTGGCGGAATAAATATTTATGACAAGAATGACAATGACACCTTATGGATAAGTGTTTATTATTCTGAATTTGAGCGCGAGGAACTTGAAGAAAGTTTAAAACGGGTGTATACCATCCTACACTCAGATGGTAGCGAAAGCATGTTACCTTTCTTAAAAGTTGCTGCGATTGACTATTGCACGTTTGGAAACTCAAAACCCTTCCGTATCAAAATAAATAATATCTATAATGATAACTATACCTACTTCTATGTTAAAAAGGCAGACGCCAGTAGAGTTTATGGTCTAGACCTAGAACATATTTTATCTCCTAACCGTATTAACTTTCTGGTTTATAAAGACACGTTGATTGAAGAGCATATAGTAGGAATTCCCGGTGATGTTTTTATTTCTGAATATTTAGACAAATGTGATGATGTGGGCAAAGCCCAACTTGCAAAAGAATTTGTAAAATTTAACGAGCGTTGCATGATACTACTTTTGGGTGATATGCGCTCGTATAATTATGTGGTTATTCCTACTCATGATTTTGATCATATTAAATATAAAATACGTGCTATAGATTTTGACCAGCAGTGTTTTGAAGGAAATTATAAAGTATACAAACCTCATATTTTTAAAGAAAACTTTAAAATGGTTGATCTCGTATCTAACCGTCTGCGTGATAAATCTATAGAGCAATACCGTGAGGAAGAGCGCGCAGTATTGGCTAAACGTATTATAACATCAAAAAACAGATTGCGTAGACTTCTTAAATGTATGAGTCAGGATACCATCTCTACCGAAGAAAACTTACACAACCTTCGTGGTCAATTGTACGAGTACACTATGGATATGAAATTTAAACGAGCCCAATCTATGGGGCAAATTGTAAAAACAGCTCTTGCCTTTGTAAAACGTAATTATGAAGATGTGAGTATGAAGCGAATTATGCAAGCACGATATTAAATAAAAAAACCGGTCAAACGACCGGTTTTTTTATGCTTAAGCATTACACTTTAATAAACGATAGGTTTAAAGTGTTCTTTATTAGTGCTGTGTTTAGAAAAATTAGCTGCGGTTTCTATAAGCGCTAAATGAGAGTAAGCCTGCGGAAAATTCCCGAGTAAACGCTTTGTTTTAAAATCTATATCTTCACTAAAGAGTCCTAGATGATTGCTATACGAGAGTAGCTGATCAAAATAACGAATTGCTTTTTCCTCTTCTCCTATTTTATACAGACTATCAATTAGCCAAAACGTACAAATGGTAAAAGAACTGTTAGGCTCGCCAAAATCATCATTATTTTTATAACGATACATCAAACCGTCTTTACACAACTCCCGCTCTGTAGCTTCTACAGTAGAGATATAACGCGGGTCTTTAGCGTCTAGAAAGCCATATTGCTCCATAAGCAATGTAGATGCATCTAAATCTTCAGAACCGTAGGATTGAGTATAGGCTTGTTTTTTTTCACTCCACGCATTAGCACAAATATCATCGTGTATTTCTTTACGTAGATCTTCCCATTCTCCTAGATTTCCGCGTTCTAAAACACAAGCTATTTTAATGGCCCGGTCTATTGCTACCCAGCAAAGAAGTTTTGAGAAAGTAAAATGACGATCTTCAGTACGCAACTCCCAGATTCCTTTATCTGCTTCTTTCCAGTGTTGTTTTACAATTTTTACAATACCCAGAATAATCATCCACAATTCTTCACTATTGTCTAGTGTAGTCTCAAACTGAACGAATTGCTGATAGATCACCTCCATCAAAATTCCGTAAATATCATTTTGTTTTTGAACATAAGCGGCATTACCTATACGCACCGGAGCAGAATCTTTATATCCAGAAAGATGATCTAAGGTTTCTTCGGTAAGTGTTTTTTCACCATTAATACCATACATAATCTGCATTTTCTCATCTTTGTCTGGCAGTGTATCTATGATAAATTGTAAAAATTTACGAGCAGATTTTGTGTGCCCAAGACTAGAAATTACTCGTATTACCATTGAGGCGTCCCGCACCCAGCAAAACCTATAATCCCAGTTGCGTACCTCCCCTATGGTTTCGGGTAAAGAGGTAGTAGCCGCTGCAAGTACAGCCCCAGACTTTTCAAACGTAAGTGCTTTTAAGGTGAGCGCACTTCGCATTATTTCTTTCTGATACAAACTGTATTTTGTGGTTTTGTCAGACCAGTTCATCCAGTACACTTTTGTACGCTGAAATTTTAAATAGGCCCTATCTAACGACTGTTCCATCAATTTCTCGTGATAAGACATCAAAACAAAAGCGTTGCTTTCTAATGAAATCTTAGCTCCTTCTAATATAGAACTGTGATCTATATCTGTATATAAGTACAGTGAGTCATACTTTCCTTCCTCGGTATAACTCTCTATATAATTTGTTTTATCAACTGTTATAGTCTTATTCTTAGCATACTCTAATTTGGGATCGTACTTACAAATAAATGAAGGCTTACCTTTAACTAATCTAATAAAACGTATTATATCTGGCGGAGCATAAAATTTACCGTCTGGTTTTTCATA
Organism: Leeuwenhoekiella sp. NPDC079379; assembly: GCF_044542075.1. Lineage (NCBI taxonomy): Bacteria > Pseudomonadati > Bacteroidota > Flavobacteriia > Flavobacteriales > Flavobacteriaceae > Leeuwenhoekiella > Leeuwenhoekiella sp. NPDC079379. The sequence goes on along the minus strand of NZ_JBITTU010000002.1, from coordinate 110,644 downwards.
ACGCGGCATAAAATCAAAAACTTCAAAGGCATCCTCACCATTGTCGTACATAGTACGCAAGATGTTAGTATCCCACATGTATTTTTGGGTAATTGTATAATCATCATTTACATCAAAACTTTGAAATCCGCCTTTCTGCTCATCAAGTAATTTTGCAAAAACTGAAGGAGAATCAAAAATGGGTAAACAACACCAGTCTATTGATCCTTTATCAGATATCAAAGCTGCACTTCTACAATTTCCTATTATTCCATAATTTAAATTATCCATAAATATTTAAAGTTCTAAAGTTCTATTAAACGGGTAGCTTAAAAGCTATTGTTTTCCGAAATTTAAGCATTAACAAAAAAATTAATCCGCTATCTCCCGTTTTTATGAGTAAAACTATCATTATATCAAATCGACTACCCTTACAGTTACAAATTGATAACAAAACAATTAATGCGACTCCAAGTGTAGGTGGTTTAGCTACCGGAATGAAGTCTGTACACAGAGACAGCAACGGAGTTTGGATAGGCTGGACCGGTCTAACCGAAGAAGAAATACCGGCAAATCTGCTTGATGATGTTATCGAAGCAACTATTAAAGAACAATGTATTCCTGTATCACTTACTAAAGAAGATATAGACGGTTTTTATTACGGCTTCTCCAACCGTACCATCTGGCCGCTATTTCATTATTTTATGGAATATACTGAATTTGAAAAACAAAGCTGGCAGAGTTATGTTACCGTAAATGAAAAATACGCAGAAGTTGTTTTAGACAATATAGAAGAAGGAGATACCGTGTGGGTGCACGATTACCAGTTAATGTTGCTTCCGGCAATGATTAAAAAGAAACGCCCTGATGTGCAAATAGGTTTTTTTCTGCATATACCCTTCCCGTCTTATGAAGTATTTAGAACACTTCCGTGGAGAGAGGAAATTCTAAAAGGTTTATTAGGTTCAGACTTAATAGGCTTTCACACCTATGATTATCAGCGTCATTTTTTAAGTTCGGTGTCCCGTATTTTAAGACATGAAGTAGGGTTTAATGAGATTACTTTAAAAGATCGCATTGTTACCGTAAACTCATTCCCAATGGGTATTGATTATAACAAATTTGCTGAAGCAGCGGCAAAACACGATGCTACTAAAAATCAGTCAGAATTACAACGTAGACTTGATTTGCATATAGATACAACCCCAGACGCTAAAATGATTTTATCTATAGACCGTCTGGATTATAGTAAAGGTATTGCCAATCGTCTTAGAGCTTACGAGTATTTCTTAGAAAAGTACCCCGAGTTTAAAGAGAAAGTTCGTCTTGTAATGCTAGCAGTTCCCTCCCGCTCTAACGTTCCACAATACCAATTACTAAAAAAAGAAATTGACGAACTCGTGGGTCGTATCAACGGAAAATTTGCATCGGTAAGCTGGACGCCTATCTGGTATTTCTATCGTTCAATGCCTTTTGAAAATCTCATTGACTTATATACTACTTGTGAGGTAGCACTGTTAACGCCTATACGTGATGGTATGAATCTGGTTGCTAAAGAATATATTGCAACCCGCACAAATCAAACCGGTGTGCTTATTTTGAGTGAAATGGCAGGTGCTGCACAAGAAATGAGTGAAGCTTTGATTATTAACCCTAATAATTTTGAAGAAATAGCAGATGCTTTAAAGCAGGCTATAGAAATGCCCGAAGCAGAACAGGTAAAACGCAATAAATTTTTACAAAAAAGACTGAAACGTTACAATGTAGAAAAATGGGCAGATGATTTTATGACAATCCTTAACGACACAAAACATAAATCTGATATTGTGAAAGCTATACGTATGACTGAAAATCAAGAAAATGAAATGCTTGCTGCTTATAAAGATTCTGAGAAGCGCATCCTATTTTTAGATTATGACGGCACCTTGAGAGCTTTTGTAAACAATCCCGAAGATGCAAGCCCTGATGATGATCTACTCGAATTAGTAAATACCATTCAAGCTAAACCCAATACAGAAGTGGTAATCATTAGCGGCCGGGATCGCCACACCTTAGGAACCTGGTGGCAGGATATCCCAATTACGCTAATTGCTGAGCACGGCGTCTGGAAGAGACCTACAGGAGGCGAATGGGCAGTAACAGAGAATCTAAAAAACGATTGGATGGATACAGTGCGACCTATTTTAGAAAAGTTTGTAGACCGTACTGCAGGTACATTTATTGAAGAAAAAAACTACAGTCTGGCCTGGCATTATCGCAATGCAGATCCTGATTTAGGTGAAATTAGAGCAAGTGAGCTTTCTTCAGTTTTAAAAGAACTTTCTGCTAATAATGATTTGGGAGTTTTAGACGGAAACAAAGTTCTTGAAATTAAAAACAGTACCATTCATAAAGGAAAAGCGGTGACAAAGCATATTTTTGAAAAAGACTATACCTTTCAGTTTGCAATAGGTGATGACTGGACAGATGAGTATATGTTTCAGGATTTGCCCAACGAGGCCTACACTATAAAGGTAGGTTTACAAAAAACGGCTGCAAAATATTATGTAGATGATACCGATCGTGTACGTGATTTATTAAAGAAATTTGCTGCTCAAGACTAAAAAAAAGTAAAATATAATCATGAAAATCGCTTACACTTTTGCATTCCTTTTGTGTTTTGGGTCTTTATTAGCCCAAAATAATGTTCCATCAGAAACAGATTTACGCATCTACGGAATCATTGACGCAGTCTCTGCTACTAATATTGAAAAAGATGTGCGTGCGCTCGCAGATTTTGGCACACGTAACACGTTTAGCGATACTCTTAGTGACACGCGCGGTATAGGTGCTGCCCGGAGATATATTAAAGCAGAATTTGAGAAAACCTCTAAAAACTGCAACTCGTGTCTTGAGGTTTTTTACCAGAAAGATTTAGTTACTCCAGAAATGGGAAATCGCATTCCTAAAGAAACCTATGTTGTAAATGTGGTTGCCATTCAGCGCGGAACAAAATATCCCAATCGTTATGTTATAATGAGTGGCGATATCGATTCGCGCGCTAGCAATACGATGGACTTTGAGACAGACGCTCCCGGAGCTAATGACAATGCCAGCGGTATGGCCGGCACTTTAGAAGCAGCACGTGTTCTCTCTAAATATAAGTTTGAGAACAGCATAATTTATGTAGGACTTTCTGGTGAAGAACAGGGCCTATTTGGTGGGAAAGGTCTTGCTGATTATGCAAAAAGTAAAGGCTGGGATATCATCGGAATCTTAAATAATGACATGATTGGTAACATTGAAGGTGTTGACGGTGTAATTAGCAATCGAGATTTTAGAATTTTTTCAGAGCCCGTTCCCGCTAATGAAACTGAAAAACAACGCAATGCTCGCAGATTTTATGGCGGTGAAGTTGATGGTATTTCACGCCAGTTAGCACGTTATATTCATAAAAATGTATCTGATTATATGCCCGAAATGAACCCGATGATGATCTATCGTTTAGATCGTTTTGGTAGAGGTGGTCACCACAGGCCTTTTAATGATTTAGGCTTCGCCGGAATACGTATTATGGAAGCTCACGAAAATTACACACAACAACATCAAGATATTCGTATCGAAGACGGTATTGAATATGGGGATACAGTAGAACACGTAAACTTTCCTTATGCAGCAAAGCTTACCGCAGTTAACGCGATAAATTTAGCAAGTCTTGCCTGGGCTCCTCCATCGCCGAAAACTGTTGAAATAGGCGGCATTGTTGAGGCCGATGTAAAACTTAAATGGTCTAAAGTTGATGGTGCTGCAGGCTATAAAATCTATTGGAGAGACACTACCTCACCTACCTGGGATCATAGCAGGTTTGTAGGTGATGTTTCTGAAGCAACATTAAATGGTATTGTAATAGATAATTCATTCTTTGGTGTGGCTGCCGTTGGTGCAAATGGTCACGAAAGTCTGGTTGTTTTTCCTAATGCGATACTCCGATAGAAATCTTTAAATAGATAAGTACTTTTACTTTTGAGAATGCTTTTAAAAATGGCTAATTCAAAAATTAATAAAGTCTTGCTTATAAATAATTAGATGCTCATTTTATATTTCAAATCAAAAAACGCTACGCTCTTGTTTAAAACCTTTAGTATTAAAAATTTAATGTCAGCGCTGTTAATAATCTTACTTTTTAGCAGTTGCGCAGAGGCTCAGGCAATACAAAATAAATATACTCGTGCAGACACGCTGCGAGGAAGTATAACTCCAGAACGCGAATGGTGGGATGTAACTCATTATGATTTAGCCGTATCTATTGAACCTGATAAAGAATTTATTTCCGGAGTAAATACAGTCAGTTATGAGGTATTAAAACCTAATCAGACACTTCAAATTGATCTGCAAAAACCTATGAAGTTAATACGCGCGGCTCAAGATGGTAAGACCTTATCTTTTACCAATGAAGGTGCTGCTCATTTTATAACGCTATTAAAAAAACAAAAGAAAGGTGCAAAAAACACATTAGAACTTACTTTTGAAGGTATTCCTGTTGTTGGAGCCAGACTTCCATGGGATGGCGGCTGGACCTGGCAAGAAGATGCCAACGGAAAAACTTTTGCAGCCAATGCAAATCAAGGGATTGGACCCTCTATTTGGTGGCCCAATAAAGATATTCCGTATGATGAGGTTAGTGGTTTAGACTTGCACTTAACCGTACCAAAGGGACTTATGGCTATCGGCAATGGTAAACTAGTTGATTCTACATCTACTAATGAAACTACAACTTATAACTGGACGGTTAAGAACCCTATAAATAGTTATGCAGTAAGTGCAGACGTAGCTGACTATGCCCATTTTTCTGAAACATATACTGGCGAAAAAGGTGTATTAGATTTAAACTATTATGTATTAAAAGAAAATCTAGAAAAGGCAAAAAAGCAATTTAAACAGGTGCCTATGATGCTCAAAGCTTTTGAGCATTGGTTTGGTCCTTATCCTTTCTACGAGGATGGCTACAAGTTGGTTGAAGTGCCCTATTTAGGTATGGAGCATCAAAGTAATGTAACCTACGGAAACCGCTATGAGAATGGCTATTTAGGTCGCGATCTTTCCGGGTCTGGATGGGGACTAAAATTTGATTTTATAATTATCCACGAGTCTGGTCACGAGTGGTTTGCAAACAACATAACTAATAAGGATGTAGCAGATATGTGGGTTCACGAAGGGTTTACTGCGTACTCAGAAAATCTATATGTTGATTATTATTTTGGAAAGGAAGCTTCTGCAGAATATGTAATAGGTACTCGTTTTGCAATTAGCAATGACCGCCCTATTATAGGAACATATGGGGTAGATCAGGAAGGTAGCGGTGATATGTATTATAAAGGCGCTAATATCTTGCACACGTTACGTCAACTCATTGAAGATAACGAAAAATGGCGCCAAATTTTGAGAGGATTAAATACCGAATTCTATCACCAGACGGTTACCTCTGCTCAGGTTGAAAATTATATAAGTAAAGAAAGTGGGATTAATCTAACCCAATTTTGGGATCAGTATTTACGCACTATATTAATTCCTGAATTACAATATAAAATCAAAGAAAACACACTAGAATTTAGATATGTTGATATCGTTGAAGGTTTTGATATGCCGGTTCAGGTTAACGTAAATGGTATAGAAAAATGGATTACTCCAACTGCAGAATGGCAATCTGAATCATTTGAAAAAACTATTACCGATTTTAAAGTAGATCCTGATTTTTATATTGAATCAAGAGAAACAAAATAACATGTCTTATCTACCGCTACTTTATTTCAAAAATGCTGAAGCATGGCGAGCGTGGTTACATTTAAATCACGATTCTAGCTCAGGAGTAGAATTAATTTTCTATAAAGTAGCCTGTGAAGAAGAAAGTATGCGATGGGAAGAGGCAGTAAAAGTTGCGATCTGTTACGGATGGATTGACAGCACGGTACGCAAACTGGATGATAAAAGACGTAAGCAGTATTTCTGCAAACGTAAGCCAAAAAGCGTCTGGAGTGCCGTTAACAAAGGCTATGTAGAAGAACTATATAAAGATGATTTAATTCATCCAAGCGGACATAAGGCTATAATAACTGCAAAAGATAATGGTTCGTGGACAGCTCTTGACAATGTAGAAGAAGGCATTATACCTGAAGATCTACAGGTTGCATTCACTAATAATCCAGAAGCTTTTGACAATTATCAAAATTTCGCAAAGGGATATCAAAAAAGTTATCTCTACTGGCTTAATCAGGCTAAACGTCAGGATACTCGACACAAACGCATAAACGAAATTATTAATTTATGCTTCAACAATAAAAAGCAACGATCTTAATATTTAGGTTATAAAAAAGCCCAGTACAAATGTATTGGGCTTTTTTACATTTAAGTTCATTCAAAATTACTTCACTGAAAATTTAAATGAAGTTTGGCTTTTATAGGTTTCTCCCGGTTTTAATACAGTGCTAGGAAACTCAGGTTGATTAGGTGAATCCGGGTAATGCTGAGTTTCTAAGCAAAATCCGCTTCGGTAGGCATATGTACTTGTGCCACCTTTTTGAGTTAGCGTACCATCTAAGAAATTACCGGTATAAAATTGTATTGCAGGCTCTGTAGTTTCCACTTCAAGAAAACGTCCACTTTCAGAATCGTAGGCAGTTGCTGCAAGTCGCATTTGACCGTCTTCCCCATTTAGTATCCAACAATGATCGTAACCTTTACCTTTTGCTAACTGATCATTCTCAGCATCAATATCAGTTTTAATAAGTTTTGGTGTATTAAAATCAAATGGTGTCCCTTCTACTGTAGCTAATTCACCTGTTGGAATAAGCGTCTCATCTACTGGAAGGTATTGATCTGCATTAAGCATCACTTCGGTATCTAATATTGTTTTATTAAAATCTCCAGAAAGATTAAAATAAGTGTGTTGTGTTAAATTAACCACCGTAGTTTTGTCTGTTTGTGCCTCGTAATCTATTAATAATGTGTTATCTGAAAGCAATGTATACGTAACAGTTGTCTGCAAATTACCGGGATACCCCTGATCACCGTCTTTACTCAAATAGGTGAGCTTTAAGCCTACAGTATCGCCATCTTTTACTTCTTCTGCAGTCCAGATCACTTTATCAAAACCCGCTCCACCGTGTAAACTATTAGGACCATCGTTTGTAGGTAACTGATATTCTGTACCATCAAGACTAAATTTTCCTTTTGCAATTCGGTTTCCATAACGGCCTATAATAGCTCCAAAAAATGGCGGATTGCCGCTCGTATATTGAGCTAAATTATCAAAGCCTAAAACCACATCTTGAAAGGTGCTGTCTTTACCAGGTGCTTTTAAACTTGTTATAATGCCACCATAGGTAATGATGTCAACCTCCATTCCATTTACGTTAACTAGCTTGTATTTATCTACAGTGATACTGTCTAATTTGCCAAAGTCAGTTTTAGTAATAGAAGCTTTGGGCATTTCGGCAACAACTGCCGTTTCTTCTTTCTTAGTATTATTTTTACAATTTACCAGCGAAAGTGTCATTGCCAGCACAACAGGACCGACTAAAAAATTTTTATATATTTTCATAATTCTAATAGTTTAGAAACTTACATCCCGTGTTGAAACAGGTGGTAATAAGCCTCGTTAGCGTTAATGGTATCTTTAAACTCGCGTACACGTGTGCGTTCGTCAATCACTAAAAGCTCAATACCGGCAATATCAGCAAAATCTTCCATAAATTCTGTTGTCACTGCCTGGCTGTACACGGTGTGGTGCGCTCCCCCGGCAAGAATCCAGCTGGTGGCTGCAATATCAAGATTGGGTTTGCAATCCCAAAGCACACGAGCTACGGGTAGATGCGGCAAATCTGCTTCCGGTTTAACAGCTTCAACTTCGTTTACAATTAATCTAAAGCGATTCCCCATATCTACTAATGATGCATTTATTGCAGGACCTTCAGGAGAATTGAAAACAAGACGCGCAGGATCTTCTTTACCGCCTATTCCTAGAGGATGCACCTCACAACTAGCTTTACCATCTGCAATTGACGGACAAATCTCAAGCATATGTGAACCTAAAACGTAAGAACCTTGTGGTGTAAAGTGGTACGTGTAATCTTCCATAAATGAAGTTCCACCTTCTAGTCCTATAGCCATAACTTTCATTGCACGGGTTAGTGCTGCTGTTTTCCAGTCTCCTTCTCCACCAAAACCATAACCGTCTGCCATTAAACGTTGTGTGGCAATACCCGGCAATTGCTTCAGTTCTCCCAGATTTTCAAATGTATCTGTAAAAGCTCCAAAACCTCCTTCTTCTAAAAAGGCACGTAGTCCCAGTTCAATTTTAGCAGCTTCTACTAATGACTCGCGTTGTTCTCCTCCTTCTTTAATTGTTTCGGCTAAATTATATTCCGTTTCATATGTCTTAAGCAATGCATCCAAATCCTCTTGTTTGATCTCGTTGATTTTAGCCACGATATCTGAAGAATCAAAACCATTTACGGTAAAACCAAAACGCATTTGCGCTTCTACTTTGTCTCCTTCGGTTACTGCAACTTCCCGCATGTTGTCTCCAATACGAGCCACTTTTAAGTTCTGAAATTCATTCCATCCTAATGCTACACGGGTAAAAATACCAAGCTTTGCCTGAACACGTTTATCTTCCCAGTGACCTACAACCACTTTGCGTTTTTTACGCATACGTGACATTATAAAACCAAATTCACGATCCCCATGTGCAGACTGGTTTAGGTTCATAAAATCCATATCAATTTCTCCCCACGGAATAGCAGCATTAAATTGCGTGTGCAGGTGGCAAATGGGTTTTTTAAGCAGGCTTAAGCCTTTAATCCACATTTTTGCAGGTGAAAAGGTATGCATCCACAAAATAAGCCCGATGCAGTTTTTACTTCCGTTTGCTTCAAGACATAAGTCTGTAATCTCATTCGGCGTCTTAACGAGGTCCTTATAAATGATTTTAACCGGTATTGCAGCAGAAGCACTTAGACCTTGTGCAATCTCCTGAGAATGTGCTGCTACTTGTTTAAGTGTTTCTTCGCCGTATAAGTGTTGCGTTCCTGTCACAAACCAAACTTCGTATTGATCAATATTATAATTCATGTAATGCTTCTTCTGTTATTAAATAAAATCGTTATGAGAAATAAATGTAAATGCTAACCACAGCAAGACAAATAAATATCCCAGCTGGTTTCAAATGTTTCCAAGGAGTGATATCTACCTGGCGTGTATATTCTTCTTGATATTCGGTTTCTCTAGGGTAGAACTTACTCACTCCAAATAGTATGGCTAATACGAGAACAAAAATAATTCCCATAATATGTAAGAAACTCGGGAAGGCTTCAGCAGCAATTAAGCTCAATTGATCTGCATCTGTAATACCTGCTAGTTCTGCATCAGAAACTGCAGCTCCTGTGATGATAGGTTTAATCACATAAAGGGTAACTAAATAGGTTACCACTGCAAATACAATGGCAATGTTTGCAGATTTTCCTGAAACCCGTTTAGAGAAAATACCCACTAATATAATTGCTAAAATAGGTACACTAAATGAGCCGTTAAGTTCTTGAAGGTAATTAAAAATTCCTCCTTCTACTCCATAAAGTAACGGCGCAATAGCCATTGAGAAAATAGCTAGAAACACACCAAAGGTCTTACCGGCACGCACAACTTGTTTTTCTGAAGCATTACTGTTAAAATATTGCTTGTATAAATCAAGACCAAATAAGGTAACAGAACTGTTTAATGCCGAGTTAAACGAACTTAAAATCGCTCCAAACAAAACAGCCGCAAAAAACCCTACAAAAGCTGTAGGCAATACTGCTTTAACAAGCATAGGATATGCCTCATCTGCGTTTTCTAAATCACCGTTAAAGTATTGAAACGCAATAATCCCCGGAAGTACAACGATAATAGGACCTAATATTTTAACAAAGGCAGCAAGACAAAGACCCTTTTGACCTTCAGCTAGATTTTTTGCTCCTAAAGCACGCTGTATAATGGCCTGGTTTGTTCCCCAATAATAAAAATTTACAATCAACATTCCGGTAAATAAAGTTGTCCACGGCACAGAAGAATTAGGTCCTCCCAGGATTTCAAATTTTTCGGGAAGGTTTGTAGTAAGTACACTCATACCATTTATGATACTGCCGTCTCCGATGGCCATCAAACCAAAAATAGGAATGAGCAATCCACCTATTATAAGCCCCACGGCGTTTATAGAATCTGAAACGGCTACAGCTTTAAGACCCCCAAAAATCGCATAAATACTCCCTATTAAACCTATAATCCAGACCGTAACCCACAATGCACTTTCTGGAGTTAACCCCATACGCTCTGGGATATCAAACATCGTATTAATCGCTAACGCTCCAGAATATAATACTGTTGGCAACATAGAGATGGCATACGCCATCAAGAATAAAATAGATACAATGGTCTTGGTTAGTTTTCCGTAGCGCGTCTCTAAAAACTGCGGAATGGTAGATATACCTCCTTTTAAATACTTCGGAAGCAAAACAAATGCCGTGAAAACCATTGCGATTGCAGCAATTACCTCATAAGCTGCAATTAAAATCCCCTCGCTAAAACCTACTCCGTTTGTACCTATAATTTGCTCGGTAGAAAGGTTAGTAAGTAATAAAGAACCTGCAATTACGGGTCCTGTTAGACTTCGACCGCCTAAGAAATAACCATCAGAGGTAGTTTCATCTGTTTTCCGCGAAGCGAAATACGCAATAACCGCTACTAATAGTGTAAACGCGGCAAAAGTAATTAGTCCCATAAATAAATTTGTAAATGATTAATTATAAAATTTTTAGCAACCCTGACCGTAATACGCATCCTTACCATGTTTACGCTCGTAGTGTTTTTTAATAAGTGAATCTTTCAGCCTTGGAGCATTGGGGTTTATTTGAAGTGTTAATTGCGCCATACGCGCTATTTCTTCGAGCACTTTACTGTTATAAACCGCTTTTGCAGCTGTCTCTCCCCAGGCAAACGGACCATGATTCCCTAAAAGAACCATATTCACCTCCTCGTAATCAAGACCTTTATTTTTAAAACAATCTAATATTTGAATACCGGTATTGTGCTCGTAATTCCCCGCAATTAAATCATCATGCATAGGTGGTGCACACGGGATATCTGCTGTTAAATGGTCTGCATGTGTTGTTCCAAAAACAGGAATATCTAGCTGTGCCTGAGCCCAGGCAACAGAATAGGTAGCGTGGGTATGCGCAATACCACCTACTTTTTCCCAATGCTTATACAAATAAGCATGAGTTTTTGTATCTGAAGAAGGTCTCTTCTCCCCTTCTACTATCGCATTATCGTAATCAACGATAACGATGTCTTGAGGTTTTAAAAGTTCGTAAGGAACTCCGCTGGGCTTAATGGCAAATACTGCATTTTTACGATCTACTGCACTAACATTTCCGAAGGTATAAATAACCAGACCTAAAGCATCTAGCTCCATATTTGCTTCGTAGCATTCTTCTTTTAAGGATTTATACATGCTGTTCTTTCTTCTTTTTAGGTTTAGTTATCTCTTTTTCTACAAAGGCACTCAGCGTTTCATAACGCTCCATCAAATTAGCAAAAGATTCTAAATGCTCGGATTGCGGGTGGTATTCTGCCTCGTAATCGCTTCCCAATTTCTGACTGGCTTCTATTACATTAGCATAAATACCTGCTGCAACTGCTGCGTAAACTGCTGCTCCTAAAGCCGGCGCCTGATCTGAAGCTGCAACCTTAATGGGCACATTTAAGGTGTTAGCAAGCGACTGCATTATAAATTTAGATTTTCGGGCAACTCCACCTATACCTACAACAGTTTTGATCTCTATACCTTCATCGGCAAAGCGGTCCATTATTTTTTTAGAACCAAAACAAATCGCATTTACAAGCGCTTTAAATAAATGTGGTGCTCTGGTTCCCATATTTAAATTAGTCATTGCAGCTTCTAATTCCTGGTTTGCATCAGGAGTCCTGCGGCCATTAATCCAGTCTAAGGCTACCGGGATTGCTTCCTCATCAGGAATAGCTTCTGCGGCATCAGATAATTTTCTGATAAAGTCAGATTCTATTTCGGCTTTTAGTTTTTCTTTTTGTTCTTCGGAAAGTATGCTCGATTGCATCACTAAATTTTCGATTGGCCAGCTCAATACGTCTTTAAACCAAGCTAACAAATCTCCAAAAGCAGACTGACCGGCTTCCAAACCTACAAACCCTGGGATTACAGAACCATCTACCTGACCGCAAATACCTCTAACGGTTTTGTTTGCAGTAACTTCTGGAGAAGAAACGCTGATGTCACAGGTAGAAGTTCCCATCACACGTACCAGCGTATGCTCTTCTACCTTTGCTCCCACTGCTCCTGCGTGTGCATCAAAAGTACCTACAGCAATCACCGTATCTGTTGTCAAACCTAATTTTGCTGCCCAGGCTGCACTAAGTGTACCGGCAACCTCATCTGAAGTATAGGTTTTTGTATAAAGTCGGTCTCTTAAATTTGCCAAATATGGATCTAATTGTCCTAAAAATTCTTCCGGTGGAAGTCCGCCCCAGCTCTCGTGCCACATTGCTTTGTGACCTGCAGCACAGCGGCTGCGCTTAAAATCTGCTAAAGAAGTATTTTCTAAAAGCGTAAAGGTCATCCAATCGCAATGTTCCATCCAGGAATATGCAGCTTGCTTTACCGACTCATCCTCACGCGCAACGTGTAAAATTTTTGCCCAAAACCATTCTGAAGAATAAATACCACCTTCATATTTAGTAAAATCTTCACCACCCCAAGTGCGTGCTAAATGGTTAATTTCATTCGCTTCAGCAATAGATGTATGGTCTTTCCACAACACCATCATCGCATTGGGATTATCCTCAAAACCTGCAGTAAGTGATAAAGGAATACCTTCTTTAGTTACCGGAATAGGTGAAGAACCGGTAGTATCTATGCAAATTCCTTTTACAGCATCTGCAGAAACTCCACTTCTAGAAACCACCGCTTTAATAGTATTTTCAAGACCTTCTAAATGATCTAAAGGATGTTGGCGAAATCGATTTTCTGAAGGTTTACAAAAAAGACCTTCTTTCCAACGTTTGTAATAGCTGACTTCGGTCTCTATCTCAGCTCCTGTTGCTGCATCTATTAAAACCGCTCTTACAGAATCTGAGCCATAATCTAGCCCGATAACATATTCTTTCATAAACTTAAATCTAACTATCTAACAAATCTACTATAAAGAATTTTAAAAATGTATATATGACACTTAACTTTTTTAGATTTTTTTAAGAACTTATAAGGACCTATAAAAAAAATTATTCATCAAACTGTAAGGATATTTATGCTTTTTAAGGAGTATTTTTAATTAAACGCACTTCATAAATACCAGCTGTTTTATGAGGGGATATTGCCTCAAAACGAACGTTTATAACCTTCCCCGTCTTTAAAACTGTATCTGGAATTTTGTAATTTACATCTACAAATCTATCCCCTTCTTTACCATTTAAAACTGAGGTAGTGAGCAATTCTCCATTAACTAAAATATTAAATTCCCGATCGTCATCATTACCATAATAAGTTATGCGTAAGGATTTTGCCTCTAAATCCTTATTCTCTAAATCATAAGCAAACCAGCCTTCAGCATCGCGCCAATGCTTATTTTTATGAACTCCGGTATTTGATCGCTCAAATTGAATATGATGATCTGACTCAGATTGCTGCTCGCCAGGGATTATGTAATCTACCGTAATTTCACGCAAATGAGCTTCTATTTTTTGTTGCTCTTCTAATTCTTGCTGTATAGCTTTTAAACCTTGAGGGGTTTCTTGTTTAAAATAAATTGAATACCGTTTCTCGTGTATTTGATAAAATGGCTGAAGGGTAAGGTTTTTAAATTTTTCAGGATAAAATAAACCCCCGGTTTTAAATTCTAGAGGTTTACCTGCAATCGGTTTTAACTGATCTAGAATTGAACTTCCAGATTCTAAAACAAACATAGGAGCTTCGGTTAGTGGTAAAAAAGGCCCATCTGCTATATGACCACCTCTGCTGTCATCTGCAAACATACCCTGCTGATTATCATCACCGGTAATCGCTGCAAGTACTATAGGGCCATATTTTACCGAAAGATAACCCGATTGATCCGGAATTTCTTCCAAACTTAAATGCATAGGCAATTCCATTTTAATAATATCTCCATCTTTCCAGTTTCGCTGTAGCGGAATATAAGTTCCCGGAGTTGCAGCTATCTGCTGAACTTTTCCGTTTACATAAACTTTTAACCCCCCATTTTTCACCCAATTAGGATACCGAAGCATCAGCGTTGCTCGTTTTTCATTTCGGCTTTGCCAAATTATTTGCGTGCTCGCTTCTTCAGGAAAATTTGTTTTTTGAATCAGTTTCACGCTTTCCTCTTCCCAATCTACTTCTGAGGGAATAAATAGATTTACATAAAGTGAATCTTTCTTTTTAGCATATATAAGTTCGTTATACTTGGTGTGATTTTCCATTCCAGATCCTACACAGCACCAGAAGCTGGTTTCGGGTTGCGAATAGACGCGATATTGCCCGGGACGCATAGGCGTAAAATAAACAAAACCTCCGTCGGGATTTTGAGACGACAAAATGTGGTTATACAACCCACGCTCATAAAACTCAATATAGTTGACCTCTGCAGAATCTTCATACAGCAATTTGCTTAGCTTAAGCATATTATACGTATTGCACGTCTCAGGACCTTGCTCGCTGCTCAACACCTCAGAAAAATCTGTTATGGGGTTAAAATGCTCGCGAACGCTATTTCCACCAATACTTACTGAACGCTTTTGCGTTACATTATTATAAAAATTTGATGCTGCATCGTGAAAGTGTTTAGCTCCACTTAACTGACTGATGCGTTCAAAACCAATAAATTTTGGAATCTGTGTATTTGCGTGCATTCCTGTAAGAACATCTTTATTCTCCGCCATCGGATTTAACAAAGCGTTTTGCGAGAAATCCTGTGCTAATTTTAAATACTTTTCATCTTTAGTTATGTCGTAAACCTCAGCGAAAACTTCGTTGAGTCCACCATGTTCAGACCGTAACATATCTTGTATTTGAGTCTCATTTAAATCTTGGGTAATATCAATAAACCAATTTGTCAACGTGATCAACATCGTTTTTGCCAGCGGAATTTCTGCATGAACCCAGGCATCTTTTAATCCCGCAAATGTCTTATGAATGTTGTAAAGCGGCACCCATTTCTCATTAAGGCTAAAGCTTCCTGCATTAATTTTTCCGTCTTTAATTTCAGTCCAAAGCGCAACGCTACCAGGAACTCCACCTATGTAGCCATTTCCATTTGCTTTCTGAACCTTACTTAATTCAAACAAAGTATAATCAAGAAGTTCTTTAGCCTTTGTATCACCTGTTGAGGCATAATACATAGACAATGCCGAAATATAATGACCAGCGGTGTGCCCGTCAAGCCCCGTATTTTCCCAATTTGTATAGGATTCTGCTTTGGATTCTAAACCTGCTTCCCGTAAAAAAGGAGCTAAAAGTCGGTCTGGATTAAGCTGCTGAATATATTTAAAATCGGTAAGTGCTGCTTCTTTAAAAACACCTGTAGTTACCGAAACCTGATTCAGCGGGAATAACTCAACAGACTGCTGCGCCCATAAAGAAGACATACTTAGAACCAGTATAAATGCGAAATATTTTTTCATATTAATCAAGTACGTTATCTTTTAGAGCTGGCCACCCTTCAACATCCCATTCTAATTCTGAAACTTTAAGTTTTGGAGAACCGTTGTCATTAGCATCATAGGCGTGAAAAATGATATAATCTTTCTCATCAAACGTATACGTGCTGTTGTGACCGGCACCGTACCAGTTTTCATTTCCTTCAATTATAACAGTTCCTTCACCTTCATTTAGCGATTTTCCAATCTTATCAAAATAAGGCCCTGTGACCTTTTTAGAACGTCCTACTACCACTTTATAGGTGCTCTTCTCTCCACGGCAACATAAATCCCAGGATAAAAATTGATAATACCAATCTCCCTTTTTAAATATAAAGGGCGCTTCTAAAAAGGCATCACCGGGATCTGCATCTGCTAAATCAAAAGAGCGTTCCCTACGTGCAATAGTATGCCACTCTTGCGGCTGTGCAATTGCTTTTAAGTCTTCGGAAAGCTTTACCAGCTTGAGTCCGCCCCAAAACGACCCAAAAGCCAGCCAGGGTTTGTTATTCTCATCAAATACCAGATTAGGATCTATGGCATTCCACAAATCACGGTTGGGAATCGATTGAATAATGATACCCTGATCTACCCATTTATAATCAGGATCTTTTGAATCTAAAGTAGTATTAATAGTTAAACCAATTGCAGATGTATTTTTCGCAAATGCTGAAACCGAATAATACAGATAGTATTTACCCTTATGAAACGTTATATCTGGAGCCCAAATGTGATTGTTGAAATTTGCTGCTACCCCATCTGCCCAAATTGGTTCTTCAGTAAAAACCTGTGGCTCATTTTTCCAGCTCTTCAAATCTGGTGAACTAAATACCGAAATACCCCTTCCAGTACAAAAAATATAATAAGTATCCCCTTGTTTTATTGCTACGGGGTCATGAACGCGAATTTCTTGTGAAAACACAGTCGTTGCGATAAAAAGCATTACTCCTGAAAAAACTGCCTTCATAGTTTTAATTTTCAGGCTGAATACCTTCTGAAGTCATTATAATACGCTTAATCGTTCCATCTATATTATAGTATAAACGATCTACACAAACCGAGCGGTGAAAGCTACTTCCATGTGTAGGGATGCTCCCGTTGTGATACACAAAATACCAGTCATCTTTAAACTCAATAATAGATTGATGATTAGTATTGCTATTACCCGCAACCTCATTAATAATCCCTTTAAATTCCCAGGGTCCTGTAAGTGACTTACTCATAGCATAAGCTATCTTCTCTGGGAAATCGTAAGCATATGATAAATAATACCATTCCCCACGCTTGTGTATAAACGGCGCTTCGGTAAATTTTGGAAGGTCAATTGTGTGAATAGGACCATCCATCTCAATCATGTTATCTTTTAGTTTTACATATTTACAAACTTGATTTCCCCAGTATAAGTAAGGCGTACCATCATCATCTATATAAATTGTAGGATCTATATCATCCCAACTAATTTTTGTTTGGGTTGTCATATCGTTTGTAATAAGTGCTTTACCTAAAGCATCTTTAAAAGGTCCTAGCGGAGAATCTGCAACAGCTATACCTATCGCTTTACCGGGATTAGAATCATCGTGCTGTACGGTAACATACCAATAAAACTTACCCGCTTTCTCGATTACCTGTGCAGCCCAGGCATCGCCTCGAGCCCATTTAAAATCTATAGGCTTTAAGGGTACAGGATGCTCTTGCCAATTGACCATATCATCAGAAGAATAGACAAGCCACTCATTCATAATATAGCGTTCTTCATTATCTGGAGCTTGATCGTGACCGGCATAGATGTATACCTTATTATCGTAAATTAGTGCTGCAGGATCTGCTGTATATTTATCTTTTATTATGGGATTGTTATACGACTTCTCTAGAATTTCGTAGAGTAAATTTCCGCGCTCTAGATTAACTTCTTGTGCTATTGCATTAAAAGAAACTAATGCCACTGCCGTTACCAAGGTGTATAATGCTCTACTCATAATTAGTTACCTTCAAGAACAACAACTGAAAATGCTGGTATTTTTATCTCTAATACCCCCTTTTTAAACTTAAAATCTTTAAAACTTTTAGGTTGAATTTTATCCGGGTTTTCAAATGAGTTATGATCTTGTAGTTTATCTGAAATTAAAATGGTAGCCGTAAAATCTTTAATATTCATTTTACCTAAGTCTACAGTAACCGTATTTTCTTTTTTAGCATCAATATTGACCAAAGAAATATGGGTTTTACCTGCGGCATCTTTTGAAGCTGAAGCAGAAATTGCAGGAAGTTTATCGCCGTCTAAAACATAATCTGGTGTATCAATCTCTAAAGGTATTAATTGTGCATCGTGATGTACGGTATACATCTTTAGAATGTGATACGTAGGAGTAAGGATCATTTGCTCTCCTTTTGTAAGGGCTACCGCTTGCAAAACATTTACCGTCTGTGCTAGGTTTGCCATTTTTACCCGGTCACTGTGATTATTAAAAATATTGAGCACAGTACCTGCAATCATAGCATCCCGCATAGTATTTTGCTGATATAAAAATCCGGGATTTGTACCTTCCTGCACTTCATACCACCCGCCCCACTCATCAACAATTAAATCAACTTCGTGCTTAGGATCATATTTATCCATAATGGCAACGTGCTTATTAATCAACTCATCCATAAACAAAGAAGACTTCATTGTCAAGAAGTATTGATTTTCAGTAAAGTCTACATCAGATCCTTTCTTATTCCAATCGATAACAGAGTAGTGGTGCAGAGCGACCCCATCTAGCAATGCTTTAGGTATATTTTTCATTAGGGTTTCTGTCCAATTGTAGTCATCACCATTAGCACCTGAGGCTATACGGTATAATCCATCCTCATTATCCCACGTACCCATAAATGTTGCGTATTGTCTGTATAGATTAGCATAATATGCAGGATCCATATTACCGCCACAACCCCAGGCTTCATTACCTACACCCCAATATTTTACGCCCCAGGACTTTTCGCGTCCATTCTCTTTACGCAAGTCTGCCATAGGACTTTTGCCGTCATGATTTACATATTGAACCCAATCTGCAAGCTCTTTTACCGTACCACTTGCCAGATTACCGGCGAGATAAGGCTCGGTTCCCAATGCTTCACAAAGGTTTAAAAAGTTATGTGTACCGAAACTGTTATCTTCAGTTACCCCACCCCACCAGGTATTTACGATTGCGGGTCTGTCTTCTTGTGCTCCTATGCCGTCCATCCAGTGGTAAGTGTCGGCAAAGCAGCCACCGGGCCAGCGCAGGTTAGGGATTTTAATGGCTTTTAATGCTTCAATTAAATCATTTCTTACACCATCTGTATTAGGAATCGAGCTCTCTTTACCCACATAAAAACCATCATATATAGAACGTCCTAGATGTTCTGCAAAGTGACCATAAATATGTCTGCTAATTACAGGAGCGTCTTTAGTAGGTTGTAGCCGGATTTTTGCCTGCGCATCCTGAGCTTCGATAGACTGTATAAAAAGTAACATTACAAATAGACTTCCTAAAAAATAGATTTTCTTCATAGCAGATTAGTTTTATTTTACCCTTAAACTATTAAGTGTTTTTAATACATTTACAATATACTTAAAGTTATGGTTTAGAATTGTAGATTTTAAAAAAAATAGCTTCGCTTATGTATTATTAATGAGTAATTGCATTTAGAGATTTATATTTATTATTGTATATCTAACGATTACTATACTTTTGTTATATAAAACCAATTATCAAACATTTTCCTCAAAAAATAAAGTATGCTAAATAGTTACAATACTGACGACAAAATACTTCTTGCAGTAGACTGTATCATATTTGGATTTGATCAAGAGCAATTAAAAATTCTTCTTATCAAGCGAAACTTTGAACCGGAAATGGGAAAATGGTCCTTAATAGGTGGGTTTTTAAAAAAATCAGAAACGCTTGACGATGCTGCTAATCGTATCTTATTTGCTCTAACTGGGATAAGCAATATTTATATGGAGCAGCTGTACACCTTTAGCGAAATAGATCGTGATCCTCAAGAGCGTACTTTATCTTCTGCATATTACGCACTAATTAATATTGAAGATAGTGACGAAGATTCTAGCGCTATGTATACCGCAAAATGGTTTAATATTAATGAAGCACCCCGTTTAATCTTTGATCACCAGTTAATGGTTGATCGCGCTATTAAAAGACTTCGCAGACGGGCTAGTAGTAAACCTATAGGTTTTGAACTACTTCCTGAAAAGTTTACTATGCTTCAACTACAACAACTGTATGAAGCTATTTTGAACCAAAAACTAGACAAACGTAACTTCATTAATAAAATTAACAGTCTTGACATTTTAGTAAAATTAGAAGAGAAAGATATGACCTCTTCTAGAAAAGGTTCTTTTCTATATCAATTTGATAAAGAAAAATATGATCAAAACGTTGAAGAAGGATTCATTTTCAAAATTTAAAGATAGTTGCCTATACCCTTTAAAATAGCGTACTTTCTTTAACTGAATTTATAGTGCAATACTCTTTTATACACTTATTTTCTAGGTGCTTTATTAAACGATAATTCTTAAGAGAATGCTAAAGTCTTGTCTTTGTTTAATAAAAGTACATTTCTTTTAAACAAAACTGTAAATTTGTTGAGCCCCAATAGGCTCTTATATCTATGAATGCAGTTAAAACATCGTTTAGCATAAAAGACTTAGAAAGTCTGTGTGGTATAAAAGCACATACTATACGCATATGGGAACGTAGATATAACCTCCTAGAACCAGATCGTTCTGCAACGAACATTCGTCATTATACTTTACAAGATTTGCAAAAATTGCTTAACGTCGTTTTTTTATTAGAACACGACTATAAGATTTCAAAAATTGCAGAAAATTCAACTTCTGAGATTGGTTCTATAGTGGCTGCAATTGTTGAAAATAGTGATCTAGGTTCTAATAGTAATGCCCGCAACTCTCTTAAGATTGCGATGATGAATTTTGATCAAAAATTATTTACTAAAACTTATAAAGGTCTTCTAGAACAGTATAGTTTTAGAGAAATTTTCTTTCAGATTTTTATACCTTTTTTAGAAGAAATAGGACTTTTATGGCAAGCAGGAGTTGTAAATCCTGCCCACGAGCATTTTATAAGTAGTTTAATTAAACAGAAAATTTTACTCTTAATAGAACATCACGATGTAAGTGAGACTACAACAGCCGACAGAACATTCATTTTATTTCTCCCTGAGAATGAGATTCATGATCTTGGTTTAATGTATTTAAATTATGAGATTGTTTCCCACGGTTATAAAAGCATCTATCTGGGACAAAGTATACCTACAGAAAGTTTGAAATATTTAGCAAATAATCAAACCAACGCAAATTTTGTTTCGTATCTAACAGTAAAACCTAGTGATATTAGTGTTACTCAATTTGCCCACGATTTTAATAGCGATATAGAAAATAACGAGGTTCCGTTATTTCTTTTAGGTAGATTGGTTCAAAATGAAGAAACCAATGATTTACCATCTAACGTACAATTAATTAAATCTGTTGAAGCTTTTAGAGCGCTTCTTTAAATTATTACTATGCCCAAAAAAATTGTCATTTTAGGTTCAGGATTTTCTTCACTTGCGGCCGCCTGCTATTTAGCAAAAGAAGGTCACGAAGTTGACCTATATGAAAAGAATAGTTCTTTAGGCGGCAGGGCTCGTCAGCTTAAAAGAGATGGTTTTACTTTTGATATGGGACCATCATGGTATTGGATGCCAGACGTATTTGACCGTTTTTTTGCAGACTTCGGAAAGAAAACAGCTGACTACTATACATTAGAAAAATTAGGACCTGCGTATAGCGTATATTTTGGTAAAGGTGATTACATAACCATTGAAGATACACTTGAAAAAATAAAGAAAACTTTTGAAGAATTAGAACCCGGTAGTGCTGCAAAACTTCAGGAGTTTATAGATGATGCAGGTAAAAATTATGACATCGCTATTAAAGATGTTGTTTACAGACCAGGTATTTCACCATTTGAGTTAGTAACACCTGCTACTATTAAAAAAATAGGATCATTTTTTAGTACCATAAGTAAAGAAGTTCGTAAATCATTTAAAAATAAACGCCTTGTAGAAATTTTAGAATTTCCGGTATTATTTTTAGGAGCTAAAGCTACTAACACACCGGCGTTTTACAGTTTTATGAATTATGCAGATTTCGGCATAGGTACTTTTCATCCTAAAAACGGAATGTTTTCTGTGGTTACTGCAATGATTAATCTCGCCAAAGAACTTGGGGTAAACTTCAATACAGATAGCGAGGTAAGCCGCATAAGAACAGAAGGCACACAAGCTACAGGAATAGTTGTTAATGGTAAAAATATTGAAGCTGACATTGTTTTGAGCGGTGCAGATTATCATCATACAGAGACATTACTTCCTAAAAATTTAAGACAGTATTCTGAAGACTATTGGGAAAGTAAAGTTTTTGCTCCTTCTTCCTTACTTTTTTATGTAGGTTTTGATAAAAAGATTGAAAACGTTAATCATCATACTTTGTTTTTTGATGTGGATTTTGAAAAACATGCGAGAGATATCTACGATGTTCCTGAATGGCCAGACGATCCATTATTTTACGCTAATTTTCCTTCTATAACAGATAGTAGTATGGCTCCTAGAGGAAAAGAAGCAGGCTTCTTTTTAATACCACTCGCTCCTGGCTTACACGATACGCCAGAGTTGAGAACATTATATTTTGATAAAATTATAGACCGCTTAGAAGATTTGACTAATCAAGAGGTTAAAAAAAATATTATATTTAAAGAATCCTTCTGTGTAAATGACTTCGTTGAAGAATATCACTCATACAAAGGGAATGCTTATGGTATGGCAAATACCTTATTACAAACAGCATTTTTAAGACCTAAGTTAAAGAGTAAGAAAGTTACTAACCTATACTTTACAGGTCAACTTACCGTACCAGGACCGGGCGTACCACCTTCATTGATATCAGGTAAGTTAGTCGCAGGATTGATTACAAAAAAAGAATAAGAAAAGAATGAAAGAGATTTTTGACCATGTTTCATTAGCCTGTTCGCAAACAGTTACAAAAATGTATAGTACGTCGTTTTCTACGGCTACCAGAATGCTTGCGCCCAGTATTAGAAAAGACATTCATAACATTTATGGCTTTGTACGTTTTGCCGACGAGATTGTAGACTCCTTTCACGATTATGACAAACAAACCTTATTTACAAGGTTTGAAAATGATCTGGAATATGCTCTTAAAGATAAAATAAGCCTAAATCCTATTTTAAATTCTTTTCAGAAAACATTTCATCAATATAAGATTGAAAAACATCTCATAGACTCTTTTATGAGTAGTATGCGACTAGACCTAAGTAAGAGTAAATACCTCACAGAAGAAGAGTACAAAAATTATATATATGGTTCTGCAGATGTTGTGGGGCTTATGTGTCTTACCGTTTTTGTTCAGGGAGATCGCAAAAAATATGATGAGTTAAAAGAATCTGCAATGAGTTTAGGTTCTGCGTTTCAAAAAGTAAATTTTCTCAGAGATTTAAAAGCAGATCACGAAGAATTAAGCCGTACTTATTTTCCAAACACTAATCTTAATGAGCTTGACGAAGTTTCAAAACAGCAAATTATTGCAGATATTGAAGCAGATTTTGCAAAAGGATTATCGGGAATTTGTAAACTCCCTGTAGAGGCAAAATTTGGTGTTTATACAGCTTATCGATACTACAGAAAACTGTTGAGTAAATTAAAAGATACACCATCACTAGAAATAAAAAATGCACGCATACGTGTGCCTAACTACGTTAAAGCTTCTCTATTAGCGCGTAGTTATGTAAAATATAGATTAAACCTTATTTAAAATGCAAGCACTTCTTTGGATATTAGTTTTTATGCTAACCTTCGGAATTATGGAATTTATGGCCTGGGCAACACACAAATATGTGATGCACGGCTTTTTATGGTCATTACATAGAGATCACCATCATAAAGATCACGGCTCCTGGTGGGAGCGCAACGACTTTTTCTTCATATTCTATGCTCTCGTGAGTATAGGTTGTTTTTTACTTTGGCAATATGAAAATGTATGGATAGGACTTCCTATAGGTTTAGGAATTTTTGCATACGGTTTTGCCTACTTTATGATTCACGATATATTTATTCACCAGCGGTTTAAACTCTTTCGCAATGCCAATAATTGGTATGCAAAAGGAATACGTAGAGCACATAAAATACATCACAAACACCTGGGTAAAGGAGATGGTGAATGTTTTGGAATGCTTGTACCACCACTAAAATATTTTAAAAAATAAATGAGTTTCTTAACCGCTTCTTGGAAAAAACTGTGCTTTGCCAACTATGCGGTAGATCCTAAAATCTTAGAACCCTATTTACCACCTCATACAGAACTTGATTTTTATGAGGAGAAATGTTATGTAAGTCTGGTAGGCTTTCTTTTTGATGATGTTAAATTAAAAGGAATTACAATACCCTTTCACAAACGTTTTGAGGAGGTAAATTTGCGATTCTATGTAAAATACTTTGATGGAAAAATCTGGAAAAGAGGTACTGTTTTTATTTCTGAAATAGTTAATAAGCCTGCAATTGCCTGGGTTGCCAATACACTCTATAACGAAAAATATAGTGTTTATAAAATGCACTACAAGCACGATTTAACAAACGACGAAAATTTCTTTAGCTACGGCGTTTGTTATGAAAATAATTGGCAGCTTCTTCAGGTAGCTACTTCACCTAAACCAAAAACTTACACATCCGGAGGGATCACAGGTTTTATTACAGAGCATTTTTGGGGTTATAGTAAAAAAAATGACAGTCAGACCTGGGAGTATGAAGTTACACACCCACTTTGGAAATCGTATTATGTGTTAGACTATGAAGTCCTTTTTGACTTTGGCGCAATTTACGGGAATCAATTTGACGATTTATCGCATCGAGATCCCGACTCTATACAGTGCATGGATGGTTCTGCCATAACAATTGAGGGTAAGAAACTTCTTAAAGGGTAATTACTGCAAATCTGAAATCTAAGGGATCTAAAGCCTCAAACAACTTTGGAATTAAGGCTTCACCATATTCTAAATAAAACTCAGAAAAATTCATTACGCGCTCCTGTAAATTCTCAGCCGGGAATAACTCGTTCTGAATAGCAGTAAAACGCTGTATATGATCTCCTAGCTTTTTCTTTTGAGCAGTTAATAATCGTTTTTCTAAATGATCTAGACCTTTTAATTGTTTTACTTCCTGTGCTTTTACTGCTCCTAAAAATGATGCATCTGTTTGCTTAGCAATAGTATATAACTCTTCAAATTGCTTGACCAAATGCTCTTTTTGCTTAGAAAAATCTACATCTATGTTTGATATTTTTCTTATTTTTCTATTTACAAGATCATTTTGTTTCAAGAAAACGTCTTCTATAGTTAAATCAAGTTTAGCTAATTTTTGATGTTGCTTTTCGGTAATTAGCAAAGCTGAGTTACGAAGCATTAAAATAGGAAATTCAACACCTACTTTTTCAAAAAACGACTTTAACTCTAGCCAATATGCGATCTCTCCGCCTCCACCTATATATGCTAAATTAGGTAGAATAACCTCTTGATATAAAGGTCGCATAATCACATTAGGACTAAAGTTTTGCGGTGATTCTTCAAGTTTTTGCAATAACTCTTCTCTAGAGAAAGACAGTTCTGTATTATTTACAAAAAAACTTCCATCTTTCTCGATTATACGCTCTCTAGAGTTTTTAGATAAGTAAAACAAATTAATTTCCCGAGCATTAACCTGTACAGGATATCCTTTATTTTCTAGCGAATCAGCTTGTTTTGTGACGAACTCAAATGCGTGCTGCTCGAGTAACTCCTGTTTAATAAAAGGTGCAAAAACACGCTTTAACCCGCTATCATTACCATCTACTATAACCAAACCATAAGCACCAAAAAGGCTGTGTGCTAAATAGCGAGTAGCATCAGCTAGATTTTTGTATTTGATGTAAGCCTCCTCAAATAAATCACAAAGTTCTTTTGCAATTTTGGTAGTGCCAAATTCTGCACATATTAGCTCTAAAATTGTCTCAAGACCTTCAGTATTAAAAAAACCTACTGCTCCTTTATCATTATTCTGTGTGTCTTCACGATTCCATTGAATTTTCTTTCCGTGCAATCTAAAATAATTGATCTCATCAAAATCGTGATCTTCAGTCGCCATCCAATAAACCGGAACAAAATCTGATGTAGGATATTGCTCTTTTAATTTCCGCGAAAGCGAAATCGTACTTATAATTTTATATAAAAAATAAAGTGGTCCGGTAAATAGATTAAGTTGGTGCCCCGTAGTTACTGTGTAAGTTTGCTCTTGACCCAGTAAATCTAATGCGCCATTCACAGATTCTGTAAGGTCTAAATGCGCATATTGTTGCTTTAAAGAGGAAACAAGAACAGCCCTATTTGTTGTTGAAAACTGCTTGTTTTTGAGTTGTTTTTCAAAATTTTCCAATGTAGGAAAATTTGAATAGAAGTCACTTACAGCCTCATGCTCATCGAGATAATCACAAATAAGTTTTGAAAAATAACCAGTTTCTTTATAGGGAAGGTAATGAGTAGACATTGAGTTTTATTTACGGAGCAAATTTAACGGTATCGATGGGTTTAGCCCGCTAAAGTTACGTTAATTAGAAGATATGACTTAATATCTATTTTAGTAGATTTACGAATCAATAATGCTACGATCTTATGAGAATTAAATCACTTATTCTTTCCTTTTTAATTACCTCTATCTGTTTTTCTCAAACTATTAAATCTCCTGAAGAATTTCTTGGTTATAAAATAGGTACTCAATTTTCGAGACACGCAGATGTAGTAGCTTATTTTAATTATGTCGCTTCAAATTCAGACTGGGTAACCTTTAAAGAATATGGTAAAACAAATGAGCGCAGGCCACTTACCTATGCCGTAGTTACGTCACCAGAAAATCAAGCTAATATTGAAACCATACGTACAAACCAGCTTAAAAATGCTGGTATTCAAGAAGGCACTGCAAAAGCTGATAAAGCTATAGTTTGGCTGAGTTATAATGTACACGGTAATGAAGCAAGTAGTACAGAAGCATCTATGCTTACGCTATATGAATTAATTACTGCAAAGAAAGAGTGGCTCGCAAATACGGTAGTAATAATAGACCCATGTATTAATCCAGATGGAAGAGATCGTTATGCTAATTGGTATAATAAAGTAAAAGCTACACCTTACGATACAAACCCCGATGCTGCAGAACACAAAGAGCCATGGCCGGGCGGAAGAGCAAATCATTATCTTTTTGATTTAAATCGTGATTGGGCTTGGGCTACACAGGTTGAAACCCGCCAGCGATTAAAAGTATACAACAGCTGGATGCCTCATATACATGTAGATTTTCACGAGCAAGGTATAAATGAACCCTATTATTTTGCACCAGCGGCAGAGCCTTTTCACGATATTATCACCCCATTTCAAAGAGACTTTCAAACCCAAATAGGTGCAAATCACGCCGACTATTTTGATCAAAATGGCTGGTTGTTCTTTACCCGTGAACGTTTTGATTTATTATACCCCAGCTATGGAGACACCTACCCTACTTATAACGGTTCTATAGGTATGACTTACGAGCAAGCCGGAGGTGGAGCTGCAGGACTAGGTATACTAAAGGCTGATGGTTCTATTCTTACTTTAGTAGATCGCGTAGCTCACCATTTTACAACAGGAATTTCTACAGTAGAAATGGCTTCTACAAATGCTGAAAAATTAAATTTGGAGTTTGCTAAATACTTTAGCAATTCTAATGTAGCTTATAAAAGCTTTACCGTGACAGGTGAAGAAGATCATTTAAAAGCGCTGGCAGATTTATTAGATATTCACACGATTAAATACAATTATACAGGTGAAGGTAAATCTGCCGGTTACAATTATACCTCCGGAAAACAAGAAACTCTAAATTACAAACGTGCTATACAAATAACTACAGATCAGCCTAAAGGAAAACTGGTTCACGTTCTTTTTGAGCCCGAAGCTGCGCTATCAACCCCATTAACTTATGATATTACTGCATGGAGTTTGCCCTATGCTTACGGTCTGAATGCAGTAGGCAGCACAAAATCTGCAGCTAGTAGTTCTGTGAATTCTACTACAACTGTAAAAAATGTAGCAGTAAAAAATGCTGCCGGTTATCTTACAAAATGGAATAGTATGGCTGATGCAAAATTTTTAAGTGCATTAATACAGGCATCTATCAAAGTGCGCTATTCTGAAAAAGCCTTTACAAATGAATCTGTAAATTATCCTGCGGGAACTCTACTTATCACCAGAAGTGATAACAGAGATCTAACTGATTTTGACAACACACTTATCGAAATTGCAAATAAATACAATCGTGTTTTAAAACCTGCAACTACAAGTTTTGCCTCTGCCGGGCCCGATTTTGGTTCGCCAGATGTTAAACTAATAAACAACGTAAAAGTGGCTGTTTTAACGGGAGAACAAACATCTTCATTAAGTTATGGTGCTACCTGCCAGTTTTTTGAACAACAATTGCAGTATCCTGTAACCTCAATAGATGTGGCAGATATAGACCGTATAAATTGGTCAGACTATGATGTTTTGGTGATGCCTAACGGGCGCTATAAAATTTCTGAATCATCGCTAATAAATTTAAAAAATTGGATTCGTAAAGGGGGAAACCTCATTGCTATAGATGGTGCGTTAAAAACATTTGTAGGTGAAGAAGGTTTTGGTCTCAAAGAATCTGAAGCAGACACTAAAAAAGAAACCGACTCATTAGCTGCAAAACTCATACCCTATGCAAATCGTGAAATGGAAAGTTCAAAAAATTTAATTAGTGGTAGTATTTTTAAAACTAGTGTAGACCAGACCCATCCGCTGGCATTTGGCTATGGTGACTCCTATTATAGTTTAAAAATTGGTGACGATGCTTACACACTGCTTGATAGCGGATTTAACGTGGCCTATTTAGGTGACGACCCAGTGAACACATCTGGCTTTGCAGGTAAAAATGCGCTTAGCAAATTAAAAAACAGCTTAATTTTTGGAGTTCAGCCTATAGGTCGTGGTACAATAACTTATATGGTAGATGACCCACTATTTAGAGCTTTCTGGGAAAATGGAAAACTATTTTTTGTAAATGCCCTATTCATTAATAACCCTAATAATTACCGTAACTAATTTGATACTTTCAACCTTAGAACTTAAAATACTGGAGAGTTTAATTCTTCTGGCTGTACTTTTACTATTAAGATACGCCGTTTCTAAACTCGTTGTGAGGCGTTATCTACGTGCTAATTTTGATATTACTCGTAAGCAAATAACTATTAAACTACTAAACACCCTGTTTTTTGTAGTTCTTGGATTTTGTCTTGCCGTAATCTGGGGGCTATCGGGAGCAGATGTAATAGCCGGTATTGGTTCTGTAGTTACAATTTTAGGGGTTGCATTTTTTGCACAATGGTCGCTGTTGAGCAATATCACATCGGGATTAATTTTATTTTTTAACCACCCGCTAAAAATTGGTGATTATGTTGAGATTGTAGATAAAGATTTCCCCATGTCTGGGCGTGTAGAAAATATAACCTTATTCTTTTTACATCTGCGGAATAAAGACAATCATGTTTATACGCTTGCAAATACCATAGTTGCACAAAAAACAATGCGCATCATGAAGCCCGAAGAATACTTTGAGGAAATGGAGCAACTTGAAGATGAAAGAGAAAATAAAAACAGACCCGGAGAAGAATCTGCTATAGACTGATTTATGAAAAAATACCTTATTTGTTTAAGCCTGTTTGCTTTGGCCGTCACTTCGTGTGACACTAATAAAACCAAAGCTGCAAAAACTAAAGAATCAACCCAATTTAAAGTTGATTATGAAACGTATACCTTAGATAATGGTCTTACAGTAATATTACACAAAGACCTATCTGATCCTGTGGTGGCGGTGGCTTTAACAGCTCATGTAGGTTCTGCCCGAGAAAAAGAAGGGCGTACAGGTTTTGCACATTTATTTGAACATCTACTGTTTCTTGAATCTGAAAACCTGGGAAAAGGCGGCCTTGATAAAATGAGTGCACGCGTAGGCGGTAGCGGCGCAAATGGATCTACAAATAGAGACCGTACAAACTATTTTCAGACGGTGCCTAGCGATGCTTTGGAGAAAATGATTTGGGCAGAAGC
The DNA here is from genome assembly GCF_044542075.1 of Leeuwenhoekiella sp. NPDC079379. Lineage (NCBI taxonomy): Bacteria > Pseudomonadati > Bacteroidota > Flavobacteriia > Flavobacteriales > Flavobacteriaceae > Leeuwenhoekiella > Leeuwenhoekiella sp. NPDC079379. Next base: position 80,690 of record NZ_JBITTU010000002.1, on the reverse strand, counting down.
AGATAAGTTGGGATATTTTATAAACACGGTTACCGAGCCGGTTTTAGCCAAAGAAAAGCAAGTGGTTAAAAATGAAAAACGCCAGAGTTACGACAATCGCCCGTACGGACATCAGAGTTATGTGATTCATAAAAATTTATATCCAAAAGACCATCCGTACAACTGGCAGGTAATAGGTTCTCTTGAAGATTTACAGAATGCTACTTTAGCAGATGTAAAGGAGTTTTACAATCGCTGGTATGTTCCTAACAATGTAACCTTAACCATAGCCGGAGACTTTGATACGGCCGAAGCAAAAAAATGGATAACTAAGTATTTTGGAGAGATACCTAAAGGAAAAGAGATAACGCCTATTGAAAAGCGTATCCCTGTATTAACCGAAACTAAGAATCTCTATTACGAAGATAACTTTGCACGACTTCCGCAGCTTACTATGACGTGGCCTGCCGCAGCAGAATACACTAAAGATTCATATGCATTAGAGGTATTAGCTAATTATTTATCTAACGGAAAAAAAGCACCCCTAAACACGATTTTAGTTGATAGCATGCAAATTGCTTCTAACCCCTCTTTACGCTATTCTGGTTCTGAACTTGCAGGAGAAATCACATTGAGTGTACGGGCAAATGCAGACATTGATCTTGATTCTGTACAACTAGGAATTAAAAGAGCATTCTTAGAGTTTGAAAAAAATGGAATAGCTAAACTAGACTTAGAACGTATTAAAGCAACTCAGGAAACACGTTTTTATAACGGTTTAAATAGTGTTTTAGGAAAAGGATTTCAGCTTGCGCAATATCAAATTTTCGCTGGCAATCCCGGTTTTATTAATGATGATCTTAAACAAATTCAGTCTGTAACTGCAGAAGATGTAAAGGCTGTTTATGAAGCTTATATTAAAAACAAAAACTATATAACGACCAGCTTTGTTCCTAAAGGAGAAGTAACACTTGCTCTCACAAACAGTATACCTGCAGAGGTTGAAGAAGAACAGATTATAAATGGTGCAGAAGACACTTTTGATCCTTCACTTGTCGCAGAGTATAAACGTACATTTTCTTCTTTTGATCGTAGTATAGAGCCAGAATATGGTAATACACCCCAACTTAAAGTTCCTGATGTTTGGACAGATAACTTGCAGAACGGACTTGAAATTTATGGTATTGAAAATACAGAAGTACCTCTTGTAAATTTTTCATTTACTATAGACGGCGGTCAATTAACTGAGCCTGAAACTAAAAGTGGTGTTGCAAATCTGACGGTAGGATTACTTACAAAAGGAACACAATCTAAAACCACAGCAGAGTTAGAAGAAGCTCTTGATTTATTAGGTGCATCTATCTTTGTTAGAACGGGACAAGAAGCAACAACATTAAGCGGTATTACCCTAGCGCGTAACTTTGACAAAACAATGGCCCTGGTTTCTGAAATTTTAGTTCAACCCCGTTGGGATTCTACTGAATTTGAATTGGAGAAGAAGAAAATTCTCACCCGCCTTGAACAACAAAAAGGTGATCCCGGGAGTATTGCAGATCTGGTATTTACTAAGGCAATCTATGGTAAAGATCATATACTTGCTAAAAATATTTTAGGAACTACAGAATCTGTAAAAGCGCTTCAACTTAAAGATTTAAAAGATTATTACGCAACTCTTGTTCCTAATCTAAAACGCGTTGAAGTTGTAGGAAATCTGAGTAAGGCTAAAATCGTGGCTACTTTAGGTAAGGTTTTGCAAAACTGGAAACCTAAAGAAATTACCATCTCAAAACCGCAAATAAATCAGCATATAGAGAAACCCATTATCTATTTTCTTGATGTACCTAATGCAAAACAATCGCAGTTGCGTTTTGGGTATTTGGCATTAGCGGCTAGTGATCCCGATTATTTACCGGCTCAAATGATGAATTATCGTCTGGGTGGTGGTGGCTTTGCTAGTGAACTCACCCAAATGTTACGCGAAACTAAAGGATATACCTATGGGGTTCGTTCTCGTTTTGAAGGATCTGCCTTACCGGGTCCATTTATGATTTCTAGCGGTGTACGAAGTAATGTAACTGCAGAAAGTACGCAACTCGTTCGTAATATTATGAATGCTTATGCCGAAGATTTTAATGAGAATGACCTTGAGCTTACTAAAGGCTATTTTCTTAAAAGCGGTGCGCGTAACTTTGAAACCCCTTCAGCTAAATTGGGTTATTTAGATGAAATCGCTACGCTAAATTTTAAACCTGATTATATTTTAAAACAGCAGGAAACAATAAAAAACATAACACTACCCGAAATTAAAGCATTGGCCAATGAATATGCAGATCCTTCAAAACTGATTTATGTGATTGTAGGTGATGCAAAAACACAGCTTAAAAAAGTACAGGATATGGGACTTGAGGTACAGCTTGTAGATGAAAACCTGGAACTACAAATGCCTTTAAAAAAATAATTTTATTAAACATATACTTTTGAAAACTATTATTGTAGTTTTATAACTATAATAATAGTTTTTATTTGATGAAGGTTTTTTGGTTTTTAGTCCTACTTGTTTCAATTACTGGTTTTAGTCAATCGAGATTAAGTGGCTCTGTCTATAGCGCAAAAGACTCCACTGCTCTGGAAGCGGTTTCAATCTACTTTGACGGTACTACAATAGGCACTATTACAAACAAAGAAGGTCATTTCACTCTTACTATTGAAGCAGGCATAAAAAGTCCGTTAGTGATTAGTATGATAGGTTATGCACCTGTTTATGTATCTGATTATTTTAATACAAATGGAAGAATTCCTGCTATTTATTTAATTGAGAATACAGAACAACTTGATGCTGTTTATTTGGAAAATGATGACTGGTCTCGTAAACGAAAACTCAATGTATTTAGAAAGGAATTTTTAGGTAATTCTCCAGAAGCGCTTCAATGCAAAATACTTAATGAAGATGTTATACGATTGCATTACAGCAAATCGAATATGCAATTGACTGCCTGGTCTAATACCCCCTTAATTATCAGAAATAACTATTTAGGGTACACCGTGCAATACACATTAACCGATTTCTCTGTAGATTATGAGCAAAGTCTTACTTCCGGAATTCAATATGTAACTCTAGTATATTCCGAAGGATTTACTTTTTATAAGGAATTGAAAAACCGAACGAGAAGCAAATATTTAAAGAATAGAGCAGCCTCCTATTCAGGATCTACCTTACATTTTATGAGATCTTTATCGCAAGAACGATTAACCGAAAATAAATTTAAAATCTTCTACAAAAGCTATGAAGTCGCCCCATATTCTCGTTTTAAACTTAAAAAGGAAGAGGGTTTGATGTTTGTAGAACTTCTCGCAGAAAAGCTGACTATTTTATATGATGATGAAGAGCAATCTTTTATTCAAACTAACAGGCCTTTTGTAATTGATGCTTTTGGTAATCATTCACCTGCTACAGCTATAACTATGGGCGGAGTTATGTCTGAACGAAGATTAGCTTTTCTGCTTCCGCTAGATTATAAATTGTAAAAAATGATTGGGCCCTTTATCTTCTAACTATTTAAATACGGGCTCTGCGTACAAATCAAAATCTTCTGCTTCAGTAATCTTAACCCAGGCATACTCACCCGTTTTTAAATAATGTGCTGTCGCATCAATTAAAACCTCATTATCTACATCTGGCGAATCAAACTCAGTACGACCTACAAAATAATTTCCTTCTTTGCGATCGATCACAATACGGTACTCCTGCCCTATTTTCTGCTGATTAAGTTCCCAGCTAATTTGCGATTGCAATGCCATAATCTCATTAGCACGCTCCATCTTCACCTCCTCTGGCACATCATCTTCCAGATTATACGCGTGTGTATTTTCTTCGTGAGAATAGGTAAAACAACCTAAGCGCTCAAAACGCATTTCTTTAACCCAGTCGCGTAATAATTCAAAATCTTCTTGTGTTTCTCCAGGATAACCTACGATTAACGTTGTTCTAATGGTCATTTGTGGCACTTTCTCTCTAAAGGTTTTGAGAAGCGCGTTAGTCTTTTCATACGTTGTACCGCGGCGCATAGACTTCAATAATTTGGTCGAAATGTGCTGTAATGGTATATCTATATAATTACAAACTTTAGGTTCTTCATTCATAACGTCAAGCACATCTTCCGGGAAACCGGTAGGAAATGCGTAATGCAGACGTATCCATTCAATACCCTCAACCTTTACTAGCTCACGAAGCAATTTTGCTAAAGCGCGTTCCTTGTATAGATCAAGCCCGTAATAGGTTAAATCCTGAGCGATTAAGATTAGCTCTTTAATTCCTTTTGCAGCTAGCTTTTCAGCTTCTATAACCAGATTTTCTATAGGTGTACTTTTATGACCACCACGCATCAACGGGATTGCACAAAATGAGCACGGTCTGTCACAACCTTCAGCAATTTTTAAATAGGCATAATTTTTTGGAGTCGTAGTTAAACGTTCTCCTATTAATTCGTGCTTATAGTCTGCACCTAAAGCTTTTAGAAGACCCGGAAGTTCTGTGGTTCCAAAATATTGATCTACATTCGGGATTTCCTTTTGCAAGTCTGGTTTGTAGCGTTCAGATAAACATCCCGTCACAAAAACTTTGTCAACAATACCGTCTTCCTTTTTCTGTACATACTCTAAGATAGTATTTACAGACTCTTCTTTTGCATTTGCAATAAACCCACAGGTGTTGATAACCACAACATTGCCCTCCTCCTCGTGTACTACTTCCTTATTGTTAGCTCGCAGTTGTCCCATCAACACTTCACTATCATAAACGTTTTTAGAGCAGCCCAGGGTTACTACGTTTATTTTGTTCTTCTTTAGGGTTTTAGTACGCATAAGGTTATTTATTTCGGGGCGCAAAGATAAGATATTTTAAACCTTTTTAGTCTTAAATTGATCTAATCTTAAATTCTGTTGATTTATGAAATTTATAGTCGCTTTATTAGGACTTTTGTTGCTTTGGTCGTGTTCTTCAGACACAGATAACATTTATATGCCAGAAACTGAAGAAAACCTGTACTTTCCGCCCCTAACCGGCTCATCCTGGAAAACTTTAAATCCTGTTAATTTAGGTTGGAATACCACCGGAATCACCGAATTAGAAACTTTTCTTACGCAAACAAATACAGAAGCTTTTATAATTCTTGTAAATGGAAAAATTGCTTTTGAATCCTATTACAACGGAAGTGCAGCAACAGATTTATTCCCCTGGAATTCTGCCGGAAAAACACTGACTGCATTTACCGTAGGCATTGCCGAACAGCAAGGTCATCTCAATCTCCAAGATAAAACAACTGATTATCTAGGGCGCGGCTGGACTGCTATGCTACCAGAACAAGAAGACGCAATTACCTTAAGCAACCAACTTACAATGACATCTGGTGGTAATTTTACTACAGGCGACACCGGTTGTTATGAAGCAAATTGTCTCAATTATCGTTCTGCACCAGGTACCGAATGGTATTATTATAACGCCTATTACACCTTACTACAACCGGTTTTAGACGCAGCAACTCCCGCGGGGTTTGACTCCTTTTTTAAAACCGAATTAAAAGATAAAATAGGATTAGACGGTCGCTGGATTACTTTAGGCTACAACAATGTCTATTTTAGTACAGCACGAGGGATGGCGCGTTTCGGGTTACTTAATTTAAATAAAGGCACTTGGGATATCACTAATATTTTAAACACCGAATATTGGCGAAAAATGACCACGACCTCTCAAGAACTCAATCCCAGTTATGGCTATCTCTGGTGGCTTAACGGAAAATCGAGTTATAAACTTCCCGGTTCTACCCAGACCTTCACCGGTAAATTAATTCCCAATGCTCCCAATGATCTTATTGCAGGGCTGGGCGCCAATGATAAAAAACTCTACGTAATCCCCAGTAAAAATATGGTGATTGTAAGACAAGGGCCGGCAGCTGATGAGGAAGATCTGGGACCAACTTCTTATGATAATGAGTTGTGGGAAAAGTTGAAGGTAATATTTTAGCGAATTAAAATTTATGGATGAAAATAGTAAACCACTCCGGTATCTAAACGCATATTACCACTTATGCTGTTTTGAAAAATCTCAAAATTATTCATATCAAAAAATCCTTGCGCCTTAATTCCGTCTCCTAAAGCAATAAACTCTAGACGATTATCTACTGGATCATAAAAAATAGGACGACTAATTATCCTTAGAAAATAATTAAAATCTTTATCATAAGTATTTAGTATATCTCCTTCTGAATTGAGTAAATAAACATAAGGAATATGTCCTCTTTCAATTGAACTTAATATATAATAACCATTGGGTACTACTAAAAATTTAAATATTTTACCTGGATATGTCACTTCTTTTGAATTATCCTCCCAAGTATTAATATTTATTTTTTTGAGAATTTGATTATAACTTAGCTTTTCTTCAATGAAGACTAATTCAGATGTTTCATTTAAAAAAATATAGCTCGAATAATCCTTTAGATCATATAAAGCAAATGACTTACTTAGATTTTTGGTTTCTATAAGTTTATTGTTAGAATATTTCAAAAACTTAACATCATATTCATTATTCACAATAAAAAAGAAATTTGTAGCATCTAAAATTTCTAAGTAGAAGCTGGAACTTGGTAAATCTGTTATAACTAAATTCTCTTCAAAGTCAAATTCTAAATCTTCGCTATTGTAAATCTGATTCAAATCAACCATAAAAGAATATAATTTCCCGCCTTCTTTATCAGTTCTATAAAATAAAACTTTATCACTTTCTGGAAATTTATATGAAGTACTGAAATTATTTTTAATCCTAAATTCCTTAAAAACTTTCGATTTATTATCTCCAATAAAATATCCGCTCCCATCTCGCTGAATCATTACCTTGTAATATATATCCAAATCTGTTTTACCATCATCACTTCTGGAGCAGCTTACAACACTTAAAAAAATTATAAATACTATTAAACAAAATTTTAAATTTTTCAAATACATATTTTTCTTATTCCTCATAATCAATAGGAGTCTTTCTCATTTTAGAAATGGTCTCATAAGCATACGCCAGTTCCAGAAGTTTTGCTTCTGATAAGGTGGGTGCAATAAAAGTAAGTCCCATTGGCTGATGGGTCTCTTTATACCCCATAGGAACTGTAATAGCAGGATACTTCGCCACGGCAGCAAAACCAGCCATATAGTTATTTATAGATAGTACCGCATCGAGATTATTTGCGTTAATAGATTCGTCAAAAAACCGTCTTCCGTTGCGTTCTAAAGTATCTTTAATCGCCGTAAATTCTTCAGCAGAAGCAGAATCGGCAAGTACTCCGTAAAGTAGTCCTTGACCGTACGGCATACGAACTAGAGAATCTTCTTTGTTATACGCGGTAATATCGTTCAAATCTTTTACAGCAAGAGTTTTCGCTCCGTATTGAGAAATATAATCCGGTAAATCTTTTTGCATGTCGAGATTTAATACCCTTAAAAACTGTGGTAAATCAATATCCGGGCGTTGAAGTTCAATTAAAGTGGCACCAGCATCTTTTAAAACATTTACTGCCTGAACGTACAACGTATCTTCATAACTTTTATAATAACCTAAACGCTTTCCTTTTAAAAATTCAGAAGGATTGAGATTTTTTAATACCGAAACATAATCCGTTTTTGGAGCCTTTAAAGAAACTGCTTTAGCATCTTTAGCATCAATACCTGTCATCGCCTGAAGCAAAATTGCATTATCAATAACCGAGCGTGTCATCGGCCCGGGAGTGTCTAGCGTACTGGATATAGGAACGATTCCGCCACGAGAAAGCAAGCCAATCGTAGGTTTTAAACCTACAACCGAATTTGAACTGGAAGGTGAAAGTATAGAGCCACTGGTTTCTGAACCTACTGCAGCTACCGCAAAGTTTGCCGCCATAGAAACCCCACTCCCAGAGCTTGAACCACCGGTATCATGAATTTTCCGGCCGTAAGGGTTTAAGGTTTGGCCACCAATAGCCGAATACCCACTTGGGCAATCGTTACAAAAGAAATACGCCCATTCACTTAAGTTTGCCTTTCCTAAAATAAGCGCTCCGTTTGCTTTAAGTTGTTTGGTTATGAAGGCATCTTCAGCGTTGTTATTTTCAAAAACAACTGCTCCGGCTGTAGTGGGCATTCCCGATGCATTGATATTATCTTTCAACAAAATTGGCATTCCGTGAATAGAATACATATCTACCAAAAGCTTTTCCTGTAAATCAAGCGTTCTAGCCTCTGCAACCACATTAGGATTTAATGCGATAACCGAATTTAAAGATAGGTCATTATTACGATCGTATTTTTTGATTCGGCTTAAATAAAATAAAACCAAATCTTCATAACTCAATTTGCCATCTACTATAGCTCGCTGAATTTCAGGTATTGTTCTTTCAAAAGCTAACATTTTTACTCTGGCATAATCCGCATCAGTAAATTGAGCTAAGTCTTCGTTGAAAGGCTCCCAAAGTTTATCAAAATTCAAAACTCTAGAATCTAAAACCGCAAATTCGCGTTCTTTAACAGTTGTGTCAGTGACAGTCTCTACGGTTGTAACAGAAACAGTGGCAATTGTATTTTCTTTACACGAGATTATTGCGCAAAGTGCTATTAGAAGTAGTATTCTTTTCATATAAATTTTCAATTTTCAACTAAAATACAAAAAGGCATCTCACAAATGTGGATGCCTTTTAAATATTATAAGAGTACTTTAAATTTTAAACTCTAAAAAACGAATCTACAAATTCAATTTTATTAAAAACCTGTAAATCTTCAATACCTTCTCCTACACCAATATATTTTACCGGAATCTGAAATTGATCACTTATCCCGATAACAACTCCCCCTTTCGCTGTTCCGTCTAATTTAGTAACTGCAAGTGCAGTAACCTCTGTAGCTGCTGTAAACTGCTTAGCCTGTTCAAAAGCATTCTGACCGGTAGAACCATCTAAAACCAATAATACTTCATCTGGAGCATCATCAATCACTTTTTGCATAACCCGCTTAACTTTTGTTAATTCATTCATTAAATTAACTTTGTTGTGCAAACGACCGGCTGTATCTATAATAACAACATCAGCATCCATTTTCACAGCACTTTGCACGGTATCAAAAGCTACTGAAGCAGGATCACTACCCATTTGTTGCTTAACTATAGGTACATCTACACGATCTGCCCAAATTTGAAGTTGATCAATTGCAGCTGCTCTAAAGGTATCGCCGGCACCTAAGACCACCTTCAAGCCTTTTTTCTTAAACTGGTATGCAAGCTTCCCTATTGTCGTGGTTTTGCCTACGCCGTTAACGCCTACTACCATAATAACATAAGGTTTTTTTGCAGGAACTGAGAAGTCTGTAGCATCACCACTATTTGTCTCACTCATTAACCCAGCAATCTCTTCTCTTAAGATAGCGTTTAACTCCTCGGTGCCTAAATATTTATCTCTAGATACACGAGCTTCGATACGATTTATAATTTTAATCGTCGTAGCAACACCCACATCACTAGAAACCAGCACATCTTCAAGATTATCTAAAACGTCATCATCAACCTTATTTTTACCGGCAACAGCTTTACCTAGTTTGCTTAAAAAATTAGTATTGGTTTTCTCCAGACCTTTGTCTAAAGTTTCTTTTTTTTCTTTGGAAAATATTTTCTTTAAAAAACTCATCGTATTCAGGATGCATTTGTTAGCACTACAAAGGTATTCTCTTTAAGACTATTTATAAACCTCAAATATTAAAAATACAAAAAGCCGTCACGCAGAGCGTAACGGCTTTGAATATATCTTTTAAAGATATTATTTTTTATCTAAAAACTCACCAACAGATTCTGGAGCCATAACAGCTTCTACGAAAGTGTAAGCACCAGTCTTAGGAGATTTTACCATTTTAATGGCTTTGGTCAAACGTTTAGACCCTGTCTGTAATGTTGCTACTGATTTCTTTGCCATGTCTTATTTTATTTCTTTGTGAACAGTCATTTTATTCAAAATAGAATTGAATTTTTTTAATTCCATTCTATCTGGGGTATTCTTTTTGTTCTTAGTGGTAATATAACGAGATGTTCCTGGTTTACCAGAAGCTTTATGCTCTGTGCACTCTAAAATTACCTGTACTCTATTGCCTTTCTTTGCCATAATTGCTGGTCGTTATACTGTTATTACTTTTTAAGAAAGCCTTTAGCGCGTGCTTCTTTAAGCACTGCAGTAATCCCCTTCTTATTTATATTTTTAAGAGCGGCTGTAGAAATTTTTAATGTTACCCACTTATCCTCTTCTGGAATGTAAAAACGTTTTTTGATTAAATTGGCATCAAATTTACGCTTTGTCTTATTCATCGCGTGAGAAACATTATTCCCTACCATTGCTTTTTTGCCCGTAAGCTCACAAACTCTTGACATGATTCTAAAACTTTATATTGTGTTACTGAAAAACAGGGTGCAAATTTACACAACTTAAACAAGTTGAACAACTTTAAACACTAGTTTTTTAAAATTTCTTTTTGAAGAAGCTCAAAAGCTTTGTTCACACTCTTTGAAATCACACGCTCGCGATGATTACCCATATTAAATTCTACTGAAAAAACTTTAGCGGGAGTGGCTATTCCTATGAATACCGTACCTACTTCTGCTTCAGAATCTCCCTTTAAAGGTCCTGCATTACCAGTTGTTGAGATTGCATAATCAGATTTGTACCAGTTACGCACTGATACCGCCATGGCTTCTGCAACTTCAGCGCTTACTACCGAATGTTTATCTATAAGCTCCTGATCTATTTTTAAAAGCTCAACTTTAGAATGTGTAGCATAGGTAACCATACCTCCTTTAAAATATCCCGAAGCTCCGGGAATTGCGGTAATTGCAGCTGCAATTTGACCACCGGTGCAACTTTCTGCAACTGCCAGTGTTTTATTTTTTGTTTTAAATAAACTTGCTACTACCGCTTCAATAGATTCCCCATCGTCATAGCCAACGATAATATCTCCTATAAGCTCATTTAATAACGTAATCTGTTTATCTAGATTATGATTTAAAAGCACCTTATCTACTCCCTTTGTTGAAAGTCGTAACCGCACCTTACCTAAAGCCGGCAAATAAGCTAATTTAATGTCTGAAGGTAGGTTGTTCTCCCATTCCTCAATAGTATTTGCAATTTCACTCTCACCTACTCCATAGGTCTGCAATGTACGGTGCACAATAAAGGGTCTGCTAAATTCTTTTTGCAAACGCGGTATTATCTCCTCAGTCATTATAGACTTCATTTCAAAAGGCACTCCGGGCATTGATATAAATACCGTGTTTCCAGACTGCATCCACATTCCCGGGGCAGTACCGTAGGCGTTTTTTAATACCGAAGCCTTACTGGGAATCATAGCCTGACTACGATTTGCCGGTAATATAGGCCGGTTAACGTGATGCTTAAATAGGTTTTCAACATGCTCTAAAACCTCAGCATTTTCAACCAGTATATCTTCAAAATATTCACACAACGTGTGCTTCGTAATATCGTCTTTAGTAGGGCCAAGACCTCCCGTTAGGATAACCAGATCTGCAGTTTTTTCAGCAGCCGTAAGGCTGTCTAAAATATGTTGCTTATCATCAGAAATTGAAGATATTTGATACACTTCAACTCCTATTTTATCAAGCTCTTTTGCTATAAATGCGGAATTTGTATCTACAATTTGCCCTATAAGAATTTCATCTCCTATGGTAATAATATGTGCCCGCATTACATCTTCCAGTCTTTGCGCATTTCTACAATCGCATTATTTGTTAATTCTATAATAGTATCTAGTTGAGGCCGTATTACCGAAGTGGGTTTTCCGCTATCTGCCCAGCGCTCCATCGCAGAGATTTCACGTATAAGATCTATCCCAAACATTTCAAGATTAGGTTTCATCTTATGCGCAAATTGATAGGCCATTTTATGATTATCATTATCAATGGCCATTTTCATACTTTCTAAATCTGGCGGGATTTCAGAAAGAAAAGCCTCTACAACCGTTTTCATAAATTCTTTGTCACCACCAGACATATCTTCTAGCTGGTATAAGTCATAATGTGTAGGCATGGTTATTTAATATTTAGGGTGAATGATTCTTTGGAGTTTAGGTATCCGGTTAATTTATCATTTATAGCAACAGGCCCAACTCCTGCAGGGGTTCCTGTAAATAGGATATCTCCTATTTTTAAAGTCATATATTGAGAAACATATGCGATTAACGTATCAATATCATAGACCATATCCGCAGTGTTTCCTGATTGCACAATTTTATCATTTTTTTTCAAATGAAAATCTAAATTGCTTAAATCTTTAAAATTTTCTTTGTCAACCCACTCTCCAATTACTGCAGAGCCATCAAAAGCTTTTGCTTTTTCCCAGGGATATCCTTTAGCTTTGCACTCTCTTTGCAAATCTCTTGCTGTAAAATCTATTCCTAAACCAATTTCATTATAATACTTGTGTGCAAATTTAGGCGCTATATATTTCCCAAGCCTGTTAATACGCACTAACACTTCAACTTCATAATGTACCTCATTTGTAAATTCAGGAATTACAAAGGGGTGTTTTTTAAGTAAAACAGCAGAATCTGGTTTTAAAAAAAACAGAGGCTCTTTAGGAGTTTCGCTGTTTAATTCTTTAATGTGTTCGCTATAATTCTGCCCTATACATATGATTTTCATACGCTAATCTGTAAATAATATTTTAAATGCAGGTGCAGGAAATTTTCCATTTAAAGCACTGCCTTCTGTATTTAAAAGATCTATAGATTTCCACCCATTTATACTTTTATAAAAACATCGGGTAATGGTATTGTTACTGCTCGTTTCGATACCCTTAAAAATTGGTGCGTACCTATCAACCTTATATTCGCGGTAACCGCTGGTGTCATTAACTTTTAATGTGTACGATTCTGAAAATTTATTTTCTTCAATAAAAATATGTTCTACGGAAACAAAAAAACCAGCATCAGGCACATTAACTTTATAGGCGCTTAAATCGAAAGTCAACTTTTGATTTCCTTCCGGCTTTGTAATAATAATATCGCTGTCTAATAAATCTCTTCCAGGTTTTCCATCTTGAGAAACATCTAAGATGCGTAATCTAAAAGTGGCCTGCTGGCTAGACTTTCCTAAAATTCTATAAAACTGAATTTCAATTGCTTTTATAAAGCACGCTTCGTTAAAGTCACTGGGACGTTTATAATACCGCGCTAGTGCTGAAGGATATGCACCACCACTAAAATTACCCAATCCTACAATTTGCTTCCCTCTAAATGAGTTGATACGCTTCTGCTTTTCTAATCTCATTTTATAGAGGGTAACCTCAGAAAGTTCGTTTGTTTTTTGAGTTAATGAAATAGGTTTCTCATTTAATGATATAGCTTTTAATGCTATGTCATTATACCCTACACAACTTATAAGAACAGTTTCACTCTTTAGTTCCTCTTTAATCGTAAACTTAAAATTACCCTTGGCATCTGCTGAAGTACCAATTTTAAAATTAGCAAAAATTAGATTTGCAAAAGGTATTATCTGTTGTGTGTTGGCATCTACTACACTCCCCTCAATAGTTACATTTTGAGCTGCTAATGTTCCGGTAAATGCCACCAAAAGAAGAATAGCGACTTTAAACATTAGATTAAAATAGTTTTGTATTCAGTTTACGCAATTTAATTGCTGTAAGAACTTTTTTTGTATAAAGCGGAAAATCTGCATTTTGAATCCATCCAAAATAACCCGGCTCATTATCTAAGACATCTTCTACCTTTTTACCTTTATGCTTTCCGAAGGAAAAAATCTCCTCATCTTCTTTGTTATAGGCAATAAAGCCAGCAAAATCTGCAAAGCGTTTACGAGCACTAAACTCGGCAAGACTCTTCATGTTATTTTCAAGATCTTCATAACGATCTAACTGTGCCTTTAGGACTTCATAAGTAGCAATGGTATCTGCTTCTGCGCTATGTGCATCTTCAAGATTTTGATTACAGTAAAATTTGAGTGCTGCCGCCAGCGTGCGTTGCTCCATTTTATGAAAGATAGTTTGCACATCAACTGCGTGCCTATTTTTCATATCAAAATCAACTTCTGCACGAAGCATTTCTTCCGCTAAAAGCGGTATGTCAAATCGGTTTGAATTATAACCGGCCAGATCAGAATCTTTAATTAGATTATTAATTTCTGTTGCCAGTTCTTTAAATGTGGGTTTATCTACTACGTCCTCGTCTTTTATACCGTGAACTGCTGTAGTTTCTGCAGGTATAGGTATCGTAGGATTAACCAGCCACGTATGTTTCTCTTCTTTCCCATTAGGAAATACCTTTAAAATAGATATTTCAACAATTCTATCCTGAGCCACATTTATACCTGTAGTCTCCAGGTCAAAAAAACAAATAGGCCTCGTTAAATTAAGATTCATTCTTTATTAATTTAAACGCAAAAGTAAGACTTAGTATTTTTAGTGTAGCTAAAAATTAAAGTAATTCAAAATTAAAACAGTAGAACTAATGGGCGCATTAAACATCTGCTAATAAAATTATTAAACACTAAAATGCCAGAGAAAACTCTGGCATTTTAATTCCTGTATTTTATTTAAAAAATATATTTAAACTTCTCGTGAACTATCCCAAGCTTCTAAATATTGAGCTACACGTTGTACAAATTGACCACCTAAGGCTCCGTTTACAACCCGATGATCATAAGAATGTGATAAAAACATTTTATGTCTAATCCCTATAAAATCACCTTCTGGTGTTTCAATAACCGCTGGGACTTTACGTATTGCTCCTAATGCTAAAATCGCAACCTGGGGCTGATTAATAATAGGTGTACCCATAATGCTTCCGAAGGTACCTACATTAGTAACTGTATAGGTTCCGCCTTGCGTATCGTCTGGTTTTAGCTTACCCATACGCGCTCTATTAGCAAGGTCATTTACCGCCTTAGCCATACCTACAAGATTTAACTGGTCTGCATTTTGTATTACCGGTACGATAAGATTGCCATCAGGTAAAGCTGCTGCCATACCCAGATTTATATTTTTACGTTTTATGATCGTATCGCCATCAACCGAAATATTAATCATTGGGAAATCACGTATAGCTTTAGCTACCGCCTCCATAAAAATTGGAGTAAAGGTTAACTTCTCTCCTTCTCGCTTTTGAAAACTATCTTTAACACGCGCTCTCCAGTTCCATATATTCGTAACATCTACCTCTATAAATGATTGAACGTGAGCCGAAGCTTGTACAGAAGCTACCATATGCTTTGAAATCATTTTACCCATTCGGGTCATTTGAATGATTTCATCTCCACCATTAACCGAAACTGGAGAAACTACTTTTGATGGAGTAGTTGTTGTTTCTGACTTTTCAGGTGCCGATTTTTCTTTAGGAGGTGAAGTCTTTTGTGCTTTACCACTTTTAGAATTCTCTACGTAATTTAAAATATCGTCTTTAGTAACGCGGCCCTCAAGACCTGTACCTTTAATCTGATCTAATTCTTCCTGAGCAATACCCTCTTGTTGCGCTATGTTCTTAACTAACGGAGAATAAAAACGATCTCCATCATTAGAAATAGCTACCGCAGATGCCGTTTTTATTTTTGCATCTTCTACACGAGCAGCTGCATCATTAGCAGCATCTTCAACTTCTTCATTTTCAGTTTCTGGTTCTTCACTTTCAGAATCCTTAGAATCTGGTGCTCCTGTGCTCTCTGAAGAAGTTTCTATAATTGCTATTGTCTGCCCCACTTGCACAACATCATCAGGACCAAATAGTTTTTCTATAAGAATACCTTCTACCTCACTAGGCACCTCACTATCTACTTTATCAGTCGCAATTTCAACCACCGGTTCATCAAGCTCAATGCTATCACCTACTTCTTTGAGCCAGTTTGTTACCGTAGCTTCTGCAACGCTCTCTCCCATTTTCGGTAACTTAAGTTCAAATTTTGCCATATTCGTAATAAATAGATTAGTGTGCTTTATTTTTTGCGAATTTAATAAAAAATTATATTCTAAAATTAGAAAATAATTATTCGCCTACCAGATTTGAATTTCGCCTCGATCTGTTGAAGAATCGCTGCCTGCGATAAAATTACAATTTGAAGGTCGTATGCGGAACCTATTTTGATTGTTTTTTAACAAAGTCATTGCATCAATAATAGCTGTTATTTTTAAGGTTTTTAAATCGAACACAACAAATGAATTTGTGAGCATAGCTTTCTTCACTTGAGCTAAACTAATGACTTCCAACTCCTTTTCTAAATTTAAGCGCATAGTATCTTTTGATTTTAAATCTTCAGATACTAAATAAAAATTAGAAATTGGGGGTTCAGATTTTTTTTTAGATTTAGGTAAGCTATAAGAAATCGAGCTTAATTTTAATACTAATCCCAGAATCCAATCGCTAATTACCCCTTTTGAAAAATGTTTTTTGTGAAATATATGCATTGCGCCAAAAAAGCGCTGAGCGTAAATTTTGTCTTTTATACTGCTTTCTCCTTTAAAATGTACTGCGGTTATCTTACCATAATAATAGTTAGAAAATCCTTTTTTATTAAGCGTATAACTAAGATCTATATCTTCACCGTACATAAAATAATCTTCGTCAAAACCTCCTGAATCCATGTACACCTGCTTTTTAATAAACATAAAAGCTCCTACTAAAACCGGTACTTCACCTATCTCATCCTGCGCTAATTGATTTGCATAATAGGTTGATGTATTACCAGTAAACTTTTGAACTGAAACGTTTATCGTTGGCAGATTGCGCTTACTTTCTGGTAAGTAATTACCGGTGCCATCTATAAGTCGAATACCTATTGCTCCTATATTTGTAACACTCTGAGCAAATTTTAATAACGTTGAAAAACAATTTTCAGGTAGTACTGTATCAGGATTTAATATACAGATATACTCCCCTTTAGCTTGAGCAACACCTTGGTTATTAGCCTTAGAAAAACCGCTGTTTGTAGTATTTGCAATAAGTTTAACATCAGGAAAATACTGCTGTACCATAGATACACTAAAATCTTGTGAAGCATTATCAACAACGATAATTTCAGCATCAATATATTCAAGTGCACGGGTGACACTTTGCAAACAAAGCTGCAAAAAATAAGGAACCTTGTAATTGACAATTATAACCGATAGTGTCATCGGCTAGTTTTTTAGCGAATTTTCAAAAGGAATTCTATGTAAAATACTGCGTCCTAGCGTGACCTCATCTGCAAACTCCAGCTCGTCTCCCACAGCAATACCGCGAGCGATAGTTGACGTTTTTATATTAAATTCTTCCAGCTGTCTGTAAATGTAAAAATTGGTGGTATCTCCTTCCATTGTTGAGCTTAATGCAAAAATCACTTCATCTACAGTACCTGATTTTACTTTTTCGATTAGCGAATAGATTGTTAGATCTTGCGGCCCTATACCATCTAAAGGTGATATTTTACCACCTAAAACGTGATATTGCCCTCTATACTGGCTGGTATTCTCGATAGCCATCACATCTCTCACATCTTCAACAATACAAACTATAGAAGCATCTCGATTAGCGTTTGCACATATCTCACAAATTTCTACATCAGAAATATTGTGGCAGTTTTTACAGAATTTTATTTCGGTACGTAGTTTTACAAGAGCCTGTGCTAATAGTTGAGTCTGATTTTCAGACTGGCGTAGTAAATGAAGTACTAAACGAAGTGCTGTACGCTTACCTATTCCCGGCAATTGCGACATCTCATAAACAGCCTGCTCTAATAATTTAGATGAAAATTCCATAAGCGGTAAAGTTAGCAAACATTTAGAGTAATCAAATCGCTAATAGGTTTTCCTTAACCTAAACCTTCGCGCCAGTTCTTAATCTTAAACCCGAATGTATCGCTAATTTTTGATGCATCTAAAACACTGTAAGCCGGTCTCACAGCAGCAGTAGGAAATTCTGCTGACGTCACCGCTATAACTTTACTTTTTAGGTTATGTTTTTCTACAATGGCCTTTGCAAAATCAAACCAGGTACAACTACCGGTATTGCTAAAATGATAAATTCCTTTTGAAGATGAAGTTAACTGCGGAAGGCATTTAAGTAAAAAAAAAGCAAATTCCTCTGCCCGCGTAGGAGAACCAATTTGGTCATTTACTACGCGTAGTGTATCTAACTTTCCCGCTAGATTCTGAATTGTTTTATAAAAATTTTTACCAAATTCACTATACAACCAGGAAGTTCTAATAATCCAATAAGCACCGATATCAGACTGAAGAATAACTTGCTCACCGGCTAATTTTGACGCACCATAAACCGTAGTAGGTATAGTATTAGCATCAACGGAGTAAGGTTTTGTTTCCAGACCCTTAAACACGTAATCTGTTGAAATATGAATGAGTTTTACATTAAATTCTTCGCAAAATGCAATTAGGTTCTCAACACCATCTCTGTTAATCAAATACGCGTTTTCCTGCTTACTTTCGGCTAAATCTACGTGTGTATACGCAGCTGTATTGATTATAACATCTGGATGAAAATTCTGAAGCGACCTTCGTAAACTTTCCGCATCTGTAATATCTAAAGCCTTACGGTCTGCGTAGTACATTTCATAACCAAAATCTACTGCGGCTTGTTGTATACACTGTCCCAACTGACCGGAAGCTCCTGTAACCAAAACTTTTAGTGATTGTTTAGACATACATCCTATCTATTACAGATTTGAAATCAAGACCTTTAGCATCTTTTTCAGAAAGATTAAATGCTATATTTTCTGGCCAATTATTAATAAAGTTAGGGTCGTCAAATTTTAAAGTAAGTTCAGACTGTGGATTGTAATAATTATCACAACTGTAGGTAAATAACGTATCATCTTCTAAAACTAAAAAGCCGTGTGCAAAATTGCGAGGTACAAATAATTGTCTTTGATTGCTTTCATTAAGCTCTATCGCATAACTTTTGCCAAATGTAGGCTCCTCTTTTCTCAAATCTACAACCACATCAAGAACACTCCCCTGAATAACACGTATTAATTTTGCCTGACTTTGATCGCCTGTTTGCAAATGCAAACCTCTCAAAACATTTTTCTGAGATTTGGATTGATTTTGCTGTACAAAATTGGGTTTTAAGCCTGTATGTTCTAAAAAGGTATTCGCATTAAAGGCCTCAAAAAAATAGCCTCTGGAATCTCCAAAAACCTTGGGCTCCATTAACCAAAGATCTTTAAACCCTGTCTCTATAAATTGCATTAAACTAATGTTTTTAAATAAGCACCGTAAGCAGATTTGCCGTAATTAGAAGCTATTGCAGCCACTTGTTCTTTAGTTATAAAATTCATCAACAAAGCTACCTCTTCTATACAACCTATTTTATATTGCTGGCGATGTTCTATTGCCTTTACAAAGTCTGTTGCTTCATTTAAGGAGTCTATGGTACCGGTATCAAACCACGTCATACCTCGATTCATAATAGCTACCTGAAGCTCTTCTAATTCAAGATATCGATTTTGAATACTCGTGATTTCTATCTCTCCACGCTCTGATGGTTTTACATCCTTAGCAAAAGCTACTGCTCTTTTGTCAAAGAAATACAAACCAGGAATAGCATATTTAGACTTAGGCAGTTCTGGTTTTTCTTCAATCGAAAGTACTTTACCTTGCTCATCAAATTCTACGATTCCATATCTATTAGGATCTTTTACCGGATATGCGAAAATAGCCCCGCCTTTAATTTGAGTTTGGTCTTGTAAAAGTTTACTAAGTCCACTTCCATAGAAAATATTATCTCCTAAAATTAAAGCTACTGAATCACCTCCTATAAAATCTGCTCCTATAATAAACGCCTCTGCTAAACCATTAGGTTGTTCCTGTATGGCATACTCAAATTGGCATCCCAGAGAAGAACCATTTCCTAATAAATTTTTAAAAGCAGTCTGATCTTGCGGTGTAGTTATGATTAATATTTCCTGAATTCCGGCTAGCATTAAAGTGGAAAGCGGATAATAGATCATAGGCTTATCATAAACCGGAAGTAATTGTTTACTTACAGCAACAGTAAGAGGATATAAACGAGTTCCAGAGCCTCCGGCTAAAATAATTCCTTTCATAAAACCTAATTAGGCATTTAAATAATGGGCATCGTAATACAGCTGATAATTACCACTGGTCACATTTTCTAACCAGCTAGAATTTGCAAGATACCAATCTATAGTTAAACGTAAACCTTCTTCAAAAGTTACCGAAGGCTCCCAACCTAAGGCCTTATTAATTTTAGTTGCATCAATGGCATAGCGTTTATCGTGTCCCGGCCTATCTTTTACATAGGTAATGAGCTGTTCACTAGTACCGGCGGGATTATTTAACTTCTCATCCATAATTTTGCAGAGAAGTTTTACAAGATCTATATTTTTCCACTCATTAAAACCGCCTATGTTATAGGTTTCTTTTAATGTTCCGTTAGTAAAAACCTGTTCTATAGCTAATGCGTGATCTACCACATAAAGCCAATCTCGTGTGTAATCGCCATCACCATAAACTGGTAAAGCTTTTTTATGTATGCAGTTATTGATAAACAACGGAATCAATTTTTCTGGAAACTGATTTTGACCATAGTTATTACTACAATTCGTTATTACATATGGTAGGTCATAAGTTTCGCCGTATGCTCGTACAAAATGGTCAGAACCAGCTTTTGAAGCACTGTAGGGTGAATTAGGATCGTAGGCTGTAGTCTCTGTAAACAATCCTTCGGTGCCTAAAGAACCATAAACCTCATCTGTACTAATATGATAAAAGAGGTTTTCAGTAAACGGAGCTTCCCAATACTTGAGACAGGTATTAAGCAAATTTACGGTGCCTATTATATTTGTTTTTACAAATATCAAAGGATCTTTAATAGAGCGATCTACGTGAGACTCTGCTGCCAGATGAATTACCCTGTCAAATTTATAGGTTGTAAATAAAGCATCAAGATTTTCTAAATCATTAATATCTGCTTTGATAAAAGTGTAATTAGTTGCATCTTCTATATCCCTCAAATTCTCAAGATTTCCGGCATAGGTAAGTGCATCAAGATTATAAATATGATCCTGAGGTCTGTTATTTACAAAAAGTCTTACTACGTGCGAGCCAATAAAACCTGCGCCTCCAGTGACTAAAATATTCATAATCGCTCTTTTACCAATTGAAAAATTCGTTGTGCCGCCTTGCCATCTCCGTAAGGATTATGTGCCTGGCTCATTTGATTATAGACGGTCTCGTTATTTAGCAAAATTAGAATTCCTTCTTTTAATTTGTTAGGGTCTGTACCTACTAAAAGCACGGTGCCCGCAGTAATTGCTTCGGGACGCTCTGTCGTATCACGAGTTACTAAAACCGGCTTACCCAATCCCGGCGCTTCTTCCTGCACGCCGCCACTATCTGTAACAATAAAATGAGCCTTATTCATAAGCCAAACAAAGTCAGGATAAGCTAAGGGATTTATTAATGAAATATTAGTAATACCACTTAGGACTTCAGAAACCACACTTTGTACATTAGGATTTAAATGTACCGGGTAAACTAGATGAATATCTGTTCTGCTTAATGCTATTTCATTAAATACTTCGCAGATACCACGCATGCCAGATCCAAAATTCTCGCGACGATGTCCTGTAATTACAATTAGTTTCTTGTCTAAAAACGGAATATCTTTTGCAAATGATGGCGTCTCTTGTTCTACTTTACGCACGGTAGTATGCAGAGCATCAATAACGGTATTACCGGTTACAAAGATGTTTTCTTCTTTTATATTTTCGGCCAGTAAATTAGATTTTGAAAGTTGCGTGGGTGCAAAATGAAAGTCGGTAAGTCTTCCGGTAATTTGGCGGTTCATTTCTTCGGGAAACGGAGAATGTTTATTAAACGTACGTAATCCCGCCTCAATGTGTCCCACTTTTGCCCCCGCATAGAAAGCAGCCAGACTTGCCGCCATTGTAGTCGTAGTGTCACCGTGTACAAAAACAAGATTCGGTTTAAAATCTTCTAATGGGTTTTTAAGCGATTCTAAAACTCTGGAAGTTAAACTGTATAAATCCTGATTTTTTCGCATTAAATCCAAATCATAATCGGGTACAATTTCAAAAAAATCAAGAACCTGATCCAACATTTCCCGATGCTGAGCGGTAATACACACTTTAGTTTCAAAAAACGCTGCATTCTTAAAAGCTGCAATTACCGGAGCCATTTTTATAGCTTCGGGTCTGGTGCCAAAAACAAAAAGAACGCGTTTTTTATCCTTAGAGCCTTCCATCTACTCCCTCTTTTAAAAAGCCTTTAACATCATACACCACGGCGTTATCTGCTTTTAGGACTTCGATATCCAGACTTTCAAATTCGGTATGTCCTACCGCAAGAACAACAGCTTGAAAACGTTTATTTGGTAACTCTTTCAAAAGTTCAAAACCATATTCTTTTTTAACTAAATGCGCATCTGCCTGTGGGTCAAAGACCGAAACATTTGCACCATATTCCTTTAAATCTTTTATAATATCTATTACGCGCGTATTGCGTACATCTGGGCAATTTTCTTTAAATGTAATTCCTAAAATAAGAATCTCGCTGTTTTTTAATTTGATATCCTTCTGAGCCATCAATTTGACAACCTGCGAAGCTACATAAGGCCCCATACTATCATTAAGCTTACGCCCCGCGAGTATAATTTCTGGGTGATACCCTACCTGCATTGCTTTTTGAGCCAAATAATAGGGATCAACCCCTATACAATGACCACCTACAAGACCAGGCTTAAACGGAAGAAAATTCCATTTTGTACCAGCAGCTTCTAGAACCTCTTGTGTATCTATATTAAGAAGATTAAAAATCTTAGCCAATTCATTTACAAATGCGATATTGATATCGCGCTGGGAGTTTTCAATTACCTTAGCTGCTTCTGCAACTTTTATAGAGGCTGCTTTAAACGTACCTGCAGTTATGACTGAAGCATATAATGCATCTATTTTATTTGCAGTATCTTCGGTAGAGCCCGAAGTTACTTTTCTTATTTTATCTACGGTATGGGTTTTATCACCGGGATTTATACGCTCTGGAGAATAACCTGCATAAAAATGCTCATTATATCCTAATCCCGATATTCTCTCAAGAATAGGAATACAAATCTCTTCTGTTACGCCAGGGTACACCGTAGATTCGTAGATTACTATATCACCATCCTTTAAAAAAGTTGCGACAAGTTCGCTGGCTTTTATTAACGGAGTCAAATCTGGAGTATTATTACGATCTATGGGTGTAGGTACTGTAACTATAAATACAGAGACATTCGCAAGATCTTCTGGTGAAGCTGTGCAATAAAGCCCCATCTCTGGTGTATCACGTTCTTTTAATACTGAAAAAAGTATCTGCGTATCAAGCTCACCGGTGTGATCGTGGCCGGTTTTTAAAGCTTCGATACGTGATGTATTTATATCAAAACCTACTACAGAATAACGGGTCGCAAATAAACGAGCCAATGGAAGCCCTACATAACCCAACCCAATAATACCAAGTTTCATTATTATTTATGATTTCAAATTTTTAATATACCAGTCAACCGTTACATTTAAACCTTCCGCCAAATTAAACTCTGGGTTGTAACCTAAAAAATTGCGGGCTTTTGTAATAGAAGCAAGTGAATGAGGTACATCTCCCGCACGTTCTGGCCCAAATACAGGTTGTAAATTTTGCACTTTAGTGTCGTGAATGAGTAGTCTATGTTTTAATAAATTTACAAGTTCTACAAGCGAAGTTTGTGCTGCACAAGCCACATTAAAAATTTCATTTAAAACACAATCACTTGTTGCGGTCAAAGCTAGCAAATTTGCCTGAACGACATTATCTATATACGTATAATCACGGGAAAAAGAACCGTCTCCATTTATTACCGGAGGCTGATGATTAATTAAAGCCTGAAGAAATTTTGGTATTACCGCTGCGTATGAGCCGTTTATATCCTGTCTTGGCCCAAATACATTAAAATATCGAAGCCCTATACTATTAAAATCATAGGTCCTCTTATAAACAGCCGCGTACTTCTCGTTTCCGAGTTTTGTTAATGCGTATGGAGAAAGAGGCTCACCAAATTCGCTTTCTATTTTAGGTAATGCCTTTGAACTGCCATAGGTTGATGAGCTAGCTGCGTAAACAAAGTTTTTTACTTTAGCTTTTCGAGAAGCATCAATAATATTTAAAAAGCCTGTACTATTCACTGCATGAGTAAGAATAGGATTTTCGATACTGCGGGGAACAGAACCCAACGCAGCCTGGTGGCTTACAAAATCACAACCTGTAGCTGCTTTGAGGCAAATTTCATAATCTCTTATATCCCCTTCGATCAATTCAAATAATGGATTATCTATAAAAGCTTCTATATTTTTATGCTTACCTGTAGAGAAATTATCAAGGCATCGTACACGGGCATCTAATTTTAAAAGAGTTTCTATTATATGAGAGCCAATAAACCCGGCTCCGCCAGTTACAAGGATCAACTTATCTTTAAAATTAAAAAAGTCTGAATAGATCATAAGGGGGATGATTTTGTCATCTACGAATATAGACTTTGTCTAGCCTAAATTCAAACTTAACATTTATTAACATAAAGATATAATTACCAATCACTTGGGAAGATTTAACATATTTATCCTGACGTCGTTAAAATTATATTAAACGACAAATACTGCTATTTTATAGGGGTTAACAATGGTAAATTTGAATGAAACAAAAAATACATAAATACTATGAATTATCTCAATCTAGATACAGCTAAAACGAAAAAAACTGTTAATGAATTAAACATATTACTTGCTGATTATCACCTGTATTATCAGAAATTAAGAAATTTTCATTGGAATATAATTGGTGAAAACTTCTTTGATCTTCATATTAAATTTGAAGAAATGTATAACGATACACTAATCAAAATTGATGAGGTTGCTGAGCGCATTTTAACATTGAGATTTCAGCCAATAAGCAATTTGAGCGATTATATTAAAATGTCTGAAATTAAAGAGTCTCCTAGCGAAGTAAAGGATAGTGAAATGATTGAAATTTTACTTGAAGACCACGGCACCTTGCTTGTACAGATGCGTAAGACTGTAGAAACTGCAGATGCTGGCGGCGATGAAGGTACAATAGATCTATTAGGAGCGTACATAAGAGAACTTGAAAAAACAAGCTGGATGTTAGATACTTGGAAAATGAATAAAACTTCGAACCATAAAAAGTCGTAAATTATTAAACAACACTAAAAACACTATATGTATATTTTACAAGAAGCAGCTGACAAAGATTGGGTATTTGCCGGATTTGATTTTCACAAACTAGTAGATAAATTACAGGGATGGGGTGAGAGCTTTATTTTAAGACTTCCCAATTTTGTAATAGCCGTTTTGGTTTTTATCGCCTTTTGGATTTTTGCTAAATATGTTTCAAAATTTGTGCGCAGAATCTTAATGCGAACCGTTAAACAAGATTCTATCCGTGTTATGGCGGGCAAAACTTCGTTTGCTGTCACTGTTCTTGTAGGGTTTTTTGTAGCCTTAGGTATAATGGATCTTGACAAGGTACTTACTTCTGTACTGGCTGGTGCCGGTGTTGTAGGTCTAGCCATAGGTCTGGCGTTACAAGGAACGCTTAACAATACATTTAGTGGTGTTATACTTAGCTTTATGCCCAGACTACAACTGGGTGATTGGGTAGAATCTAACGATTATTCAGGATTCGTAGATGAGATTACCTTACGTAATGTCACATTAAAGCAGTCTGACAATAATTATGTTATTATACCTAACTCTAACATCGTTGATTCTCCTTTTAAAAACTGGAGTCAGACTGCACGATCACGTGTTTTTATAAATTGTGGTGTGGGTTATGAGTCTGATCTAGAGCAAGTAAAAAAATTAACCTTAAAGACATTAGCAGCAGAATTTGAGCAATCTCCCGGCGAGGAAATCGAATTTTTCTATGAAGAGTTTGGAGACAGTTCTATAAACTTTGTTGCGCGTTTTTGGTTTCCGGTTACTAAGCGTAGAGACATGCTGGTAGCACAGGATAGAGCTATTATAGCTATTAAAAAAGCGTTTGATGCTAATGATATAAATATACCATTCCCAATACGTACATTAGATTTTGGTAAAAATAAATTTAGGTCTGAAACTATAAACATTTCAAACGCTAATGGTTCAGATTTTAGCCAGGAAAGCTAATGATTAATATCAAGTATATACTCGTAACTTTATTATTGGTAAGCTTTACTAGTTGCCAAAATTATGGCGAGTTAACTAAAATAGGTAGTCTTACCCGAGATCTTGCTGAGGTTTCGGGTATTGCTACATTTAGCAAAGATTCACTTATATATGCTATCGCAGATCACGGAAATCCCAATAGCATTTACGGTATTACTAAAACCGGTGAAATTAAACGTGAAATCGTAATTAAAAATGCTCCTAATGAAGATTGGGAAGATTTAGCTACAGATTATGCCGGTAACCTCTATATCTCAGATACAGGCAATAATGAAAATGACCGTAAAGATCAATTCATTTACATTCTAAACAACTTTAAAAATTCAATAAAAAATTCTGATACACTTAGTGCTTCTAAAATTGTTTTTACACTTTCTGATCAGAAAAAATACCCACCTAATTTAAGAGACCTTAATTTTGATATTGAAGCGCTTATTTATAAAGATGCTTATCTCTATATGTTCACCCGTAATCGAAGTCGGAATTTTGATGGAGTTACTAAATTATATAAGTTACCGGCACGAGAAGGCGCTTATGAGGCTCAACTTATAGCAAAATACACCGTTTGTGATGATTTAGAAACCTGCTCAATAACGGGAGCATCATTGTCTCCCAACGGAAAAACCCTTATTCTTTTAACGTCAAGTAAAGTGATTAAATTTTCAGGATTTAAAAATGATGATTTTTTCTCCGGCTATGTAGAATCTATTCCCTTCGGAAATACTTCAAGAAAAGAAGGTGTAACTTTTAAGAATGATTCTACGCTGTATGTGGTTGATGAGATAAGAGCTCAAACAGGGGGAAATCTATATGAATTTAATTTATATTAGATTTCTAATTTCAATTTAAGTTGAGATTAGCAGTTACAACAATCTTCTTACAATTTCGTTTTATAGTATTTTAGCATAAAAGCATGCTATACTATGACTTCTGAGCAAATAAAATCTTTACAGGCCGAAAACGAAAAACTTAAAACTATACTCGAAGAACAGAATCAGCGTAAGCAAAAACGCCGCAGTCTGGGTTGGAATTTTCTAAAAAGATCTTCTGGTTATGTATTGGGTTCACAGCTTAAACAAAGTATAGAACGCTTTCTCGAGGAAATGGCAGAACAGCAACGCGTTTCAAGAGAGACTCTTTCAGACTTACTAACAAGTATTATTATACGTCTTACCCGGGTGGGTTTTCTACTGGTAATAACTGCCGTCTTACCTTCTATTCTTCTTATTTTCCAAACCTATTATCTTGCCAAACAAAACACGCTTATTACAGGACAAAGCGAAATGTTTAGCCAGCAAAATAACCGTCTCGATCAACAAACCTATTTACAAGAAGCAGACCGCCGCGGGCAAACTCTTTTGTTAATGGATAATATGCTGAAAGAAATTAATGATGAAGTTGCTCGTGACCCACAGAATAAGTTGAATGATGCCACGGCCGGAAGATTAATTGCTTTGAGTAAAATATTGAAACCGTATCGCTATCTCGAAAATGACAGTTTAACTAAAAACATTGTAAGTCCAGAACGTGGCTACTTGTTAATCTCACTTCTTGAAACAGGAATAAATTTAAGAAACAGTGCCAGATCACGAGCTAATGGAATTCTACTTGAGCGACTCGATTTTACCTATTCTGAATTGCGCAACATCGCGCTTAAAAAGGCAGATTTAATTGAAATAGACCTATCGTTTGCAGATTTGAGAAACTCAAGTTTTAACGGTACAGATTTTGAAAAAGCAACGCTGCACAAAACCGCTATGTCAGATACAGATTTGAGTTACGTAAGTTTCAAAAATGCCAATTTGAGCAATTCAGTTTTACATAATGCTATTCTGGATCACGCCAATTTTCAAAAAGCAGATTTGTCGACAACAGATTTGCGTAATGTAAGTCTTTCTAAAACTATAGTAAAAGATGCAGATTTTACAAATGCGCGAGTAAACAAAACGTTTGAAAGAGATGCAAAAATGCAATTGAATGAAGACCAGAGTTTGTGGCTCTTCGACACCTACATTGTTGAAGAAATTGATGATGATCATTATCAGTTACTTCCTAAAGGAAACTAAAAAAGAGCGTATTCTGTAGAATACACTCTTTTCTAATTCTTAGAAATTGTTATTATTTCTTTCTTAAAAGCTTCAGTTGAAACAAATCTTTACGACGGTCATTAAGGTTATGCACGCTTCCAAATTGATTTAATTCTTTTAGTAAATCTAGATCTACATCTGCAACAAGAATCATTTCTGCATTAGGTGTAGCTTCTGCTTTTACCCCATTAGTAGGAAACTGAAAATCACAAGGAGTAAGTACCATACTTTGTGCGAACTGCATATCCATATTATGTACTTTAGGTATATTACCTACGCTACCTGCAATCGCAACATAGCATTCGTTCTCAATCGCTCGTGCCTGTGCGCAATGACGTACCCGGCTGTATCCATTTTGAGTATCTGTAAGAAAAGGAACGAAAAGAATATCCATCCCCTCATCTGCAAGAATTCTACTTAACTCCGGGAATTCAACATCATAACAAATTAGAATTCCTATTTTACCACAATCTGTATTAAAAGTTTTTAAAACATCACCACCGGTCATACCCCATACTTTAGCTTCGTCTGGTGTTACATGCAGCTTGTAAAATTTTTCAACAGTACCATCGCGCTTGCATAAGAAACCTACATTGTACAGCGTACCGTCTTCTATATAGGGCATACTACCCGTTATAATATTAATATTATAGCTTACAGAAAGTTCAGAGAAACGATCTCTTATGCGTTCTGTGTACTTTGCCAACTCGCGTATAGCATCTGGTTCAGAAAGGTGGTTATATGCCGCCATAAGTGGCGCATTAAAAAACTCTGGGAACAATGCAAAATCTGAGCGGTATCCTGAAATGGTATCAATAAAATACTCTGCCTGCTCAATGAGCTCTTCAAAGTTTTTATAGGTACGCATTTGCCATTGTACCAGCCCCAACCGCACTACTGTTTTAATAGCATTCGGTTTTTTTATGGGTTTTTGATAATAAATGTTATCCCATTCAAGCAAAGCTGCATAATCTTTAGACTGCCTATCCCCTTCCAGGTAATTAGTAATTATTCGTTTTACGTGAAAATCATTACTCAATTGAAAGTCTAATACCGGATCATTAATTTCTCGGGTACGTACTTTTTCTATGTATTGTTTAGGGGTAAGATCTTTTGCATATTGATGATAATTAGGCAATCTACCTCCAAAAACGATACGTTCTAGGTTTAGATTTTCACATAATTCTTTGCGATAATCATAGAGCCTGCGGCCTATACGCATACCTCGATATTGATGTGCAATAAAAATATCTATACCATAAAGTACATTTCCTTTTGGTGTATGGGTACTAAAGGATTCATTACCTGTTATCTGCGCGTAAGTATGTGAGTCTTTAAACTTATCATAATCAACAACAATTGACAAAGCACAACCGGCAATTTCACCATTTACCTTAACTACAACCTGCCCTTCCGGAAAAATAGAAATTAGCTTTTGGAGTTCTTTTTTCTTCCAGTACGGGTCAGGAATATTGGGGTAAACCGCAATCATTATATCCTTCAATTCTTCAAAATCTTTCAGCTTTAAAAACTCAAGGTTAATCGTATCTACGCGATCTGGTTTATCTACGTTATCTATATCTATGTTTTCCATATTTAGTTTTAAGCCTTTCGGCGAAATTTTCAATTAAAAATTAAATCCAAACCCAAATGCTACCCGGTAGCCTTCTTCAGATCTAAAAAGGTTAAATGTACCACTTAATGCATCTGCGCTGTTAACCCAAAAACCTACCCCATATGAGTCGTGCCACATTTGAGAGTTAATACCGGTATCTGACCACACCCTACCTACATCATATCCCGCAAACACCCCTAATTGTAAGGGTAAAAAGCCAGTTTTAAAGGTATCAAAAGCATATCTTAAGTCACCCGATGCAGAAAAAGAACGCTCTCCATTAAATCGTTGAAAACGATACCCACGCAGTCCTGTATTTTGACCTAAAACAGCCGCCTGATAAAACTCTGTATTATCTCCAAATCTAAGTTGACTTCTTACTGTAGATTTTAAAACCAACTTTCTATTTGCGCTTATAGCGTTATAGAAGCCAAGGCTAGGGTTTAAATATGCAAAACGTCTACCTGTTTCTGTTAAGCTATTTGTAAAACCACCATTCAATATAAAATCCATACCACGGGACGGAGCCAGAGCATTGTCTTTACTATGGTACTCATAACTCGCATCTAAAGTCGCAAATATTTTACGCTCGTCTTTAATGACACCTTCAACAGTATCTACAAATCTCAACTCATTATCTGCAATCTCAACTCCTTGAAATAATGTACGCACCGAAAAGGTACTACCATAATCTGAATTCTTAAGTAATCCCACAGAAGCTTCAACCTGGCTCAAACGCACTCTATTGTAATCTAAACCTCTATCATCATCCTGGTTAACAGATCCATTGCCATAACCGAAGAAATTTAAAGCAAAGTTAGGAGTGGTATAACGACCACCTAAAATTAAATTCCAATTATTTAATATTCCTGCAAATTCCCCTTCGTAGCTCAAATCAAATCCACTGGTTGCAAAAAAGTAACCTGCTTTAAAACGGTGCTGTTGTGAAAAAGGATTCTGATTAAATCCCTGTACTGTATATACATCAGACAAGCCAAGGCTAATCCCATTGTCAGGATTGTAGCCAAAAGCCGGTGTGATGATGTTTGTACGTAAAATTTGCTTTTTATAATTATAGGTATTGTAATCGTAAACGTCTGTTAATCTAAAATTTGCGCCACCTTTTTCTTCAATAGTATTAGGTAAGCTCTCGTGGTCATAAACTTTTAAATGTTTACCATTTTTAATCTTATAAACATCATTATTTTGACCGCCTATAATCCGCATAAAAATAGGATCTCTGCCAGATCCTACGACTTCAAAAATATCATCATCATCAAGGCCATAAATCCACAATTGCTTTGTTTCTGATGTTAAATAGGTACGATTCTTAATTAATTCCTCTTTTTCACCCTCTATGATTCTCCAAACCTTTACGGTTGTCTGGTCATTCTCTCGTGTAATTTCAAAATAGTCATCCTTATCTGTACCGGTCACCATTTGCAATTCTGCTAGAAAATCATAAAATGTATTTGCTATTTCAATAAGATTATCTCGACGCCCCTTCAAGCTTTTTTTAATCTCGTCTATAGATTTACCAGAACGTACTTCTACAGGTAGATTATTAAAAGCATCTTCAATGACAGCATCTGTAATATGCTCTTTAATATACGTCGCTTCTGCTACCCATTCTTCACGGTCTGTTTGTTGTGCTAAAGCTCTGTCTAATTTAACACCCGCGTTATTAAACCATTTTATATCATTAAGGTTTTCGTCATATACTTGAAACTGGCGCGCTGCCCCAAATAATGTACGCGCAATATCTAAAATAGCACCATCAAAATTTGTAAAAACCTGATCGCGATCACGAGGAATAGGTACGTAGACGTCTTTGCCGTTTTTATCTTTAAATTCTGCCCAGCGCCACTGGTCATTATGACGATCCCAGTCACCTATAAGCATATCAAACATACGTGCACGTACGTAAGCCTGCTCATCGATAATATTATCTTCGTCACTGCGTAGTTTATTTAAAATATCATCTGTACTCTCAATATCATCTGGATAATTAAAAACTGCACCATCAAATTCTTCTGTAGGGCGCTCAACAATCATATAAAGCTGGTCTCCATAACTTTCATTATATTCCTTCAAAGCGGGTTGCTTAGGCACATAATAAAGTTTAGGATTTGTATTTAATACATTAACCGCACTGCTCAAGCCGGGTATGGCAAAGGCACCATAAGGATGTGCAGCTGTATAAAAATCCTGAATTAATGATTCTGGTAATGTATTTGCTAAATCTTCTTCAACATCTGCATTTTGTTTTAAAATAACTTTTTGCAAAAATTGAACGGCACTCTTACGCAAAGCACGCATATTATACTCTTTACCACTTTTATCTTTAAGTCTCAAAGAAATTGTCTGGTGACCACCTCCTGGTCTCACAACTTCTAGCCCCCCATATAAAGTATCTAGAAGTGCTACCGGTGCAGTTACTTTTTTACCGTAAACATCACGGTAATGTTCTCCCCAAATTTTATCAAAAACATCAGATTTATCTGTTTCTTGTATATTATAAACTGAAGCTTGTATGGTTTTAGGAAATTGAGTTGTTAAACCCGAGTAATCGCTTACTTTTTTAGGCGGAAAAACTTCCTTTTGAAATATAAGCTCCAACTTTCCGGTATCAGCATTGGGGCCAAAAAATCGAACCCACGATGAGCCATCTTTAAACACCGTAAAAACGGAAAAACCTTCATAATCTGAACTGAAGAGACCATCATTACCTAGATATGCGTAAGAAGACTTAGAGCCAGATCCTGATACTATCTGGCGTACTTCCTCATGTTCTATATATTGAAGACCGTGCTCGTGACCTGAAGCATAAATGAGTTTAGGATTACTCTGGCTCAATACACGTAATCTTTTCATCAACTCATTGTATTTCTCATTAAAACGATCTTGCTTAGAAACACCGCCCTGTGTACGTATTTGAGTTACCAGAGAGGCTAATATAGGAAGCGGTATTTTTTGTTGTGAAGGATATAAATGCTTATCTAAAGCAAACTTCCCGCCGTGTACACCATTAGTATACATGGGGTGATGCATTACAATAATAGTTGTTTTTTGTTGGTTTTTCTTAATCTCACCTTCTAGCTCAATAAAAAATTTCTCACGGTCTTTGATGTTATCACACTTCGTATTTATTTTAGGGTTTTTATCCCAATCTTCAAGATACCATTGCGTGTCTATGATGATCATATGAACCTGATCATTTATATCGTAGCTCATTAATGGGCACCCATTCTTAGGCAAGAAGATGTCATCATTATTGGTGATTTCCTTTAGGTAATCTTCTTCCCTATTTAGACCATTTAAACCGTCATTGTACCAGTCATGATTTCCGGGAATAAAAATGGCTTTACCTTCATATTCGGTTAATGACTCTATCTGCGCGTCTAACCTATGTTGCGCAAGAGCTCTGCCCGCATCAGACTTAGGAGGCATTCCTACAGGATAAATATTATCACCTAAAAAGATGGCAAAAGTACCTTTAGTGTTTTCAGTTTTTAAATAATCTCTAAATAATTCCAGACCCACCGTACTTTCTCCTAATTCTGCATCACCGGCGTCACCTATTAAATAGAACGTATTTTCAACTTCTTTAGAAGAAGGAAAAACACCCTGCTTAACATCTGCTTTATATCTTGTCGTATAAGTCGCACACGCTGATAAAACAAGGGATGCAAGAAGTGTTAGAACTATGTTATTTTTTGTCATGAAAATTTTATTGGAAATTCTTTTTTGTACTTTTCCTTCACTTTAATATCCATAAATATATGCCTGAATCTGAAGAAAATGTTTCGAAATCTATTTCAAATGCAGATCAATTTGTTTTAGAACTTTTTAAGGAGAAGCTTCCTAATAGTTACTTGTATCACAATTATAACCATACAGCAAGAGTTGTTAAAAGTACTAAAGAAATCGTCGAAAATTCTCAAATTAATGTTAAACAGAAAGAGGCGCTATTACTAGCCGCATGGATGCATGACACGGGCTATGTTGAGAACAGAGAAAATCATGAGGATGCTAGCATTGAGATTGCTAAAAATTACATGACTTCAGAAAATATTGACAGCGAAGTGCAAAAAATGGTTGTAGAATTAATTGCTTCTACAAAAATGGGTGTTGAGCCTAAAAATGACCTCGAGCGTATTCTAAAAGATGCCGATGCTTCGCATTTTGCAAAGGACTATTACACCCAAACCAGCGAATTTTTAAGGCAAGAATTAATACTTACTAATACTCAGAAATTTTCTCCAGATGAGTGGCGTGAAGAAAATATACAGATGTTTACAAACAAACATCGATTTTATACAGATTATGCCGCACGAAACTGGAAAAGTCAAAAAGATGAAAATTTAATTGATCTTCTTAAAAAAGTAAAAAAGAAAAGAAAAAAATACAAAAAAGAAGAAATTAAGGCGAAGCTAAAAGCTAAATATAAAGATGAAAGCCCAGATAGAGGTGTACAAACGCTTTATAGAACAACCTTACGTAATCATATTAAACTAAGTGATATTGCAGATACGAAGGCAAACATACTACTTTCGGTAAATGCGATAATAATTTCGCTTGCGTTGTCAAATATGATTCCCAAACTAGATGCACCTAGTAACCGTCACTTATTAATACCTACTTTAATTCTTGTTGTTTTTAGTGTAGCTTCAATAATAATGTCTATACTTTCTACCCGCCCTAACGTGACTACCGGTGAGTTTACACGTGAGCAGGTAAAGAAAAAACAGGTAAATATTTTATTCTTTGGTAATTTTCATAAAATGAAATATGATCAATATCAATGGGCGATAAATGAAATTATCTATGATAAAGACTACATCTATGAAGCCCTTACTAAAGATTTATACCTCTTAGGAGTTGTTCTCAATAAGAAATACATGCTTTTGAGAAAAACCTACACTGTCTTTATGGTAGGTATAATTGTATCTGTAATCAGCTTTATAATGGCGTTCTGGTTAATCTAGAATTTCCATTAAATCTTCATAAGTAATTGTCTCTTCAGCTCCCTTACGAGGGAGCTTTGACGTATATAAAACCTCAACACGTATTGCTTTGAGGCCTACTACTCCCTGAACATCTTCTAACTCAACATATTCTATTTGCGGGCCTAAATATTGTTTACGCTGTAGATATTTTATATATCGTGTATATTCTTCGGCATCAGAATCCTGAGAATAGATTATAGCAATTTGTCCTTTTTGAGTTACGCGCTCATCAGTTCCCTTAACTAAAGCTTTATCAATACGCTTTTTGATAATTTCATAACGCGCATTGTACGTTCCGTCAACATCAAATTTCTTTTCATCCATTCTATATCTAATAGACAATGTGGTACTAAATACAAGTATGAGAGAGGCTGCATCTAATTGTAATTCTGCACCCTCTTGTTTGTGATAAAAATTATTTTCCATCTCACACATCGTGCACAGTTGCCAAAGTCTTAAATTATATAGATATACTTTGTTGAATTTATTATTAGGTGTCATAGAGGCACCTATGTAAATGTTATGATCTACCCCATCTGTCTTATACCGCTCAAAATAATGCGGAAAAATAAGCTGTGCTTCCTGTTGTCTGCGATCTAGAAAAGTTGCCATATTCTGGTTAATCAACTGTACCGTATCATCATAATTTTTACGGTTTCTGTAAATCAAACCAGTTTCTGTATTAATGGCTTCTTTATAGTTATTGATAGCTTCTTTTAATTCAGGAATATTTGTAGTTAAGTGGTTTAAGAGTGGATTTACTTCTGACTGAAGTAATGAAAACACCTCATTCTCTGCACTAGCATTTAATGTTTTTTCTATATTAAGCGTAAACTCTTCTATTCTAAATTTAACCTGCTCATATATAGGCATAGGTGCAACTTCTAAAGCAAGATTTAATATAGAATCTACCATATTAAGCTGAATCAGAATATCTTTTTGAATTGATTTGTTTCGCTCATCTGAAGAACCTACAATATCAATCTGACCGTATAATGGGTATACATCTTCAAAAGAAATATCTTTAAAAGAAGCAAATTTACCATTATCTTGATTAGCTATAAATCGCTTAGCTTCTTCTTCAAAAACCCATAATACACTAGGATGTATACTAGTACACTCACTTTGAATTACAGCTTTAATTCTATTTTCTAAATCAAAACGCTTCCGTTCTAAAGTTGATACTAAAAAAGGCATCACCTCATCAAGCTTAGTTGCGTTTAAACTATGTAATTTATTACGCTCTCCTGATGCTAACTCTAGTATACCTAGAAGTTTATTTCCTTTTGCTATAGGAGCCAGAATACAGCTTTGTATATTTTGGCTTAATAGATTTTCGGCAAGTAAACTATGATCACTTTTTTCTGCATATTTTTCTGTATCTGGTATTACAAAATATCTTTTATCGCGCACTAGGGCGTTGTAAGAATTTTGACACATACAATTATTACACTTGCTATTGATCTCGTCATTTAAAATAAAGCTCTCTGCAAGATTATCATCCATCTTGACGAAACTGTCATTTTCAGAATTAAATTCTGTAAAACCTACACGAAGATTAGGTATATTAAAGATGGACTGAAAAATCTCAGTAAAATGCTTTACACTCCCTTCTTTGAAAGATTTGTCAGACAGCAAAGTGCTTTTTAAATCAGATATAGAATCATCTATAGTTACATCTGTAAGACTCATAATTGCAATCCCTTTCATCTTCCAACTCTTCGGTGGAAAATATTTTTCCCACATCTCAAAATCATCAACACTGTCAATTAATTCTTCAGCTATTTCTTGAGTTATTTCAACTGCATTTTCAGTAGGCTCCAGATAAATGAAATCTGCATTCATAGTAGCCCGGTAACTTCTCCATATTCCATTTTTTTCAGGAATATCATAATACATAGGTTTGATAAAATCTATGTCGTAATCATAATAAGTATTTAAAATAATCACACAACCCATTATGTATAAAGACTCTTCATCTAAATTGCGTAACTCAAATTTAAAATCTGGTCCTGCATTTTTCAATATAGAAGAGAAACGCTTTGTAGGGTTAAATAAAACATTGTGAAATGGTATTGAAGCAGACTTTATCTCATTCCTTGTAAGAACTGCCGGAAATAAATTATCGAGTAATATCGTAGTCGCCTCTTTATATTTATCGAGATTATCAAAATCATCAATACCCTCAATAAGCTCTGGATAGCCACCAGCGTAATCTATAATTGACTGTAAGTAGTTTTTATTAATTGTGCTCTTAGATTGTTCCATACGTTTTTTTAGCATCTCTAAAACCTTAGAGAAACTTAACTCAACTGTAAATGGAAAATTCTTTAGATCATTCATGTTCAACACAATTATATATATAAAGTAATCAAAATTTTAATGAAAATACTTCTGAAGTTAGTCTTTAACAAACAATTAAACTTACAAATAGTAGTTGTATTCTTTTCAAAAATCGAGCCTAAACTAAAACACTAGCTATCACCCTTAAAAAATTACAAAATCCCGTATATTGCAGCCTTAATTTAAAAATTAACAAATGAACAAATTTTGTTTAGTATTAGCGGCTGCGCTATTACTTATATCTTGTACTAAAGAGGCTGATTTTAAGATCATTGGTACTACTCCAGATATTGAAAATGGTACTAACGTATTTCTTCAAAAAATAGATGAAAACAATAGACTTGCGAATGTAGATACTACCGTAGTCAAAGAGGGTAAATTTAGTTTTGACCCAGAACAGGTAAGTAGTCCAGAAATGCTAATTCTAAGTTTTGAAAATTTACAAGGCAATATTATTCTTATTGCTGAAAATCTAGAGATTACCGTAGATGCGTATAAAGACAGTCTTTATACTTCTAAAATTAAAGGTGGCGCAGAGAATGACTTTTTTAAAGTTTACTATGATGATGTAGTAAGCTCTAATAAAGAGAAACAAAAACTACAACAAGAAGGATCTATGGCTATGCAAAGTGGGGACACCACTAAAGTTGCTGTTATTCGTAATGAGTTTGAAGCCATTAACAACGCAGATAAACGCAGACGTATAAAATTAGTTGAAGAGCACCCTAGTGAATTTGTAAGTGTCATTATTTTATCTGACCTGGTAGGTACACGTATTATAGAGGCAACCGAAGCTGAACGCCTATTTAATAGTCTTGATAAGAGTCTTCAAGAAGCAGACAAAGGTGTAAAATTAAACGAAATGATTGCTCAGCTTAAGGCTGCAGAAACAGCTGCAGCTCAGGCGGAAGTGGGTAACAAAGCGCCAGATTTTACTGCTCCCACCCCAGAAGGTTCTCAATTGTCTTTAATTGAAGCTATGGGTAAAAAATATACAATTATAGATTTCTGGGCAAGCTGGTGTAAGCCGTGTCGTGAAGAAAACCCCAATGTAGTT
Organism: Leeuwenhoekiella sp. NPDC079379; assembly: GCF_044542075.1. NCBI lineage: Bacteria > Pseudomonadati > Bacteroidota > Flavobacteriia > Flavobacteriales > Flavobacteriaceae > Leeuwenhoekiella > Leeuwenhoekiella sp. NPDC079379. The sequence continues at coordinate 42,322 of NZ_JBITTU010000002.1, read as the reverse complement.
GCAGTATATAATAAATACCACGAGAAAGGACTAAATATTATTAGCGTTTCACTTGACCGCGCAGAAGCTAAAGAAAAATGGTTGACCGCTATTGAGAATGATCAGATGAACTGGTTTCACGTTTCTAATTTAATGGAATGGCAGGATCCTGTAGCTCGTAAATATGGAGTAAGTGCTATACCGGCGACTTATTTAATTGACGAGAATGGTATTATCATCGAAAAAAATCTCAGAGGAGAAGCTCTTCAAACAAAAATGCAGGAGCTTTTGGGCGAAAGTTAAATACCCATCTACTCAAAATTAATAATCCCCTTAGTCTCGTGAATAAGGGGATTTTTTTGCTTTACAAAGACGCTTAATATTAGTCTGAAGTTTTAAACACCTGAAGTTTATCATTATTATTACCTACAAGAATATAATCGCTCTCTTTAATTCGTATAGGCAGTAGTTTTTTCACGTCTCCCCTTGCAAAGAACCCTGATGTTTGAATACTTTCTGATTTAAAATTACCGAGGCCATCGCCTAAAAGTAAAACACCGGTACCACTGTCTGCGCGGGGTGTCTCTATTTCTGAACCAAACATATTTCCGGCTACAACTGCATCTAATTTTCCATCTACATTAAAATCTGATATCACAATATCAGTTATAGGAGCGAGTTGTGCGGCAACTGGTAATTCGTGAATTACAAACGAGTTATTCTTATTTTCTAAATACACAGAAGCAAACGTATTTGATATATAATGTAGAGAGTTCTCCAACTCCCCCTTTCCATAAACCTCGTCAATCTCTAAAGAAGCAAATATATCATACTTTTTTATTTCGGTTTTAAGGCTGGGGATTTGTTCTGAAGAACAGGAAAAACCGCGTAGAGGATAATGCTTGTCACCGTCATAGTAACCCAACACTATATCGCCTTTTCCATTGTCGTCAAAATCGTTGTAATAGATATCAAAGGGTTTTGAGGCTACGGTCTGATACTTATAATTTTTACCCAAATTACCTAATATATAATCATCATCTCCATCATTATCAAAGTCTGCTTTTTCAATACTAAACCACCACCCTGATGTAGCCGCTAAGGTTTCATCCACCTTTTTTATTAGTCTATTATTTATATTTTCAAATAAAGTTATTGGCATCCACTCGCCTACGACAAGTAAATCTAAATCTCCATCTTTATCAAAATCTGTAAATACGGCATCTGTAACCATACCCAAATCTTTTAACTGCGGAGCAAATTCTGAAGTTCCATTACGTAATACTCCATTTTCATTAATTAAAAGTGCACTGGTTGCGGGAAGCGGGTATTGGTGTGGCTTTAACCTCCCTCCTACAAATAAATCTAAATCTCCATCCCCATCATAATCTCCCGAAATAACCTTAGACCCACTTTCTAAACCTGAATTTGCCACACTACTTTTCAAAAAATTTCCTCGAGTGTCGTTTAAATAAAAACGATCTTCATAAAAAGAATCTCCAGCATCTTTTTCATTACCGCCACTCACTACATAAAGATCTAAAAAGCCATCGCCGTTGATATCTACAAATAAGGCATCTAGATCTTCATGTGCTAGATCTGCCTCTAAATCTTTAGCTATTACCTTAATAAAGCTACCTTCTTTAGTTTGTTTAAATAAAGAAGCAGAAATACCGGAAGCTCCACCTACAAAAATATCTTCAAGACCATCATTATTAAAATCTCCCTTTGCTAAGGCCGGACCAAATTGCGATAATTTATGAGGGAGTAAAACTTGTTCTTCAAAATCATCATAACTATTTTCAGGTGTTTTAATTTGCAAAGGAAAAGTTGATGTTACATCTTGAAAATATGTTTTTGAAGCTTTGAAAGTTTCCGCTCTAGGTAAAATATTTTTGGCATATTGCATATCAACAGTAATTTGTTGATTTGCTTGTAAATTATACAGACGAGATTCTTTTCCGCTAGGCCAATTGACTATAACGCTATCTACTACAGTTATTGAACCCAGCCCAAAATGTGCTACCTGCTCACTAGTAGAATAGATACCACGTACATTAGTCATTTCTTGTAGTTGTGAGTGTTCACCATTATACAACGTTACCCGAGTGCCAAGAATCGTTGTATTCAGAGAATCCACAGGTTTAATTCGTATGTAATTAGAAGCCTCTTTTTTATCTGAATTATTTCTGTAGATAAAAGCCTCTGTATTAATGTTATTTACAACAAGATCAAGGTCACCATCATTGTCTAAGTCAACATATGCAGCACCATTAGAAAATGAAACTTGATCGAGACCCCAATTCTTTTGAGATTCTTCAAAGTTGAGATTACCTTTATTTTTAAATGCGAAATTTTCTAGAGGCTTAGATGGAATAAGCTTCAAAACATCTTCAATTTTTAGAATATCCCAAATAGAGGTTATACCACCCCCATCTGGATGTTTTTGAACCCAATCGTAACTCACTTTATTTACATGAGCTGCAACTGCTTTATCTGCATCTGTATTACGAATATCTCTTAATAATCCGTTTGTGACATAGGCATCTTTTAAGCCATCATTATCAAAATCTGCAATTAAATTTGCCCAACTCCAATCTGTCGCTGCCATACCGGTATATTGACCAATATCACTAAAACTTCCGTTACCATTAGAGAGTTGTACTGTATTATACATATATTGATAATAACCACCATTGTCAACAACTTTCCAAAACGACTTGGGGTTCATCCCGCTCATGTTTGATTTAAGTCTAAAATTGTCTTTAGCTACCATATCTACTACAAAGACATCTAGTAAGTTATCATTATTTAAATCAGCTACATCAACGCCCATACTGTAATAGGGAATATGCATAAATGCATCTTCCATTTTATTTGTAAAGCTGCCATCTTTATTATTAATAAATAGAAAATCTGGTGCAGCAAAGTCGTTAGAAACGTACAGATCTGTCCAACCATCATTATTTAAATCGCTTGCAGAAACACCGTTAGGAAATCCTGAAATTGCAACTCCTGCTTGTTCAGAAACCTCTTCAAAAAATTGTCCGTTTATATTTTTATAAAGTTTTATATGATACTCCTGCTTCTTTAAATCTGCACCAGAATATGGGGAATAACTGCCGGGATTAGGAGGCTGTGTTAACAAGAAAAGATCAAGAAACCCATCCTTATTATAATCTAAAAAAGTAGCGTGTCGTGTACGCTGTTTGTCTGCAACACCATATAATTCTGCTTTTTCAGTAAAGGTGTTATCCTGGTTATTTATGTAAAGTAAGTTAGCTCTTAAATCTGGCTCATTATCATACAATTCTCTACTTACGTAAATATCATCATAGCCATCATTATTGACATCTGCAACAGTTACACCGGTTGACCAGCCTCCATCAAATATAATTCCTGCCTCATTAGTGATATCCTGAAATTTAAAATTTCCTTCATTTAGATAAAGCACATTTGATACCAGATTACCTGCAAAAAAGAGATCCTGCAGACCATCATTATTGATATCAATGACACCCACTCCTGCTCCACCATAAAAATTTGCATAGATCAATATATTTTTAGTCTGTGAGTCGTTTACATTATTTATAAAATTCACTCCTGTCTTTGCTGGGGGTAAAAGATCAAAAAGTGCAGACGATTGTGCATTTAAGTTTTTAACTGAAAAAAGAAAAGTGGCAGTCAACATCCCAAATAATAGTACTCTACATTTCATATCAAAACAATTATTTAAAGTCTAATTTATAAAAAAAGGAGGGCTGCCGCCCTCCTTTGAAATCTTAATTATAAAGTAATCGCAAGAAGACGTTTATTAATTAACATCCCACCATACTTTTACAGTCCAGGTGTCTCCACCCATACCTGATGCAGCTGTATTATAGTTTTCAGGATTATTAGTTGATTCTGAAGAAGGATATATCTGTCTCACAGGAATCATTCCCTGAGAAAAATTACCTACATAATTAACAGGTTGTAAAACTGGATAGTTAGATCTTCTCCAGTTAGACCAGGATTCTACAAAATTACCTAATAGACCGGTTGTTGCCCAGTACTGCGTATTTATCATTTCTAATGATGCTTCTTCAGAAGAAAGATCTAACGGATTATCTGTAGCGTAAGTTGTTATAACTCCCGGTGCAATAGTACCTCCTCCAAATTTACCTATAGTAGTAAGTGCGCCCGTAAGGGCATTAGCATAATAACTAGAAGCTGTGCCTGATACATTGTACCCTCTCACTGCTGCCTCAGCTAACAGAAGTTGTGTTTCTGCATAGGTAAGAATAAAAATAGGCGCATTAAGGTTTCTATACATTCCTGTGGGTCTAGAATAAGCTCCTATAACCGCTGTATCATCTCCTGTTCCTGTAGGGCCCGGGTAGTTTGTTGTAGTAGAAATATCTGTTGCTCCACCGTTAATATCAAAACCATTTGGTAAACCTAATTGATTTGCCGGTGCAGAGTTACCTGCAAGACCAAAGGTTTGATTTGCAGCTAAGCCTGCTTGAGGAACTTCTGCTATAATAGATAATCTAGGGTCATCTGTAGATTTTAAAAAGTCTATCATTACATCAGACCATCTAACCTCATAAAGGTCTGCTGCTGTACCTAAAGCAGCGGCATTACCATTATTAAAACCTGTAGAATTATCTGTAGCTATAACAGCCTCATCATCTGCTGATGCAAATACACCACCTGCTGCTGCTTTCTCAATATAAGTCTGAGCTAAGGTCTCATCAACCTCAACTAAACGCATAGCCATTTTTAGCATTAAAGAATAACCAAATTTTTTCCATTTAGCAATATCTCCTTCATAAATTATATCGCTAGTAGGCTTATCTCCAGAATCATCTAAACCGCTTATGGCAGTATCTAAGTCTATTAATAATTGAGGATAAACATCTTCCTGCTTGTCATAAATAGGTCTTGAAATGCCTGATTGAAGTTGTAATGCTTCAGAAAAAGGTATGTCTCCATAAATATCAGACATATATGCAAAAGACATCACTTTAACAATAACTCCTATTTTAGAAAGATTTTCAAATCCTTTTAAGTCTGAAAGGCGCGACATTTCTGCTACTTCAGATGCCACTCTATAATTATCTTCCCAGATACGACCTGCATAATCATTTGTACTACCTGTAGGCACATATTTGTCTGCATTGCTGTAATAATTAGCAACCGTAGATGTAGAAGCCATTAATTGTACCCACATAGATTGAAATAATACAGGGCCACGGTATCCTACAGTACTATTAGCATACTTATAAATTGCGTCTGGTAAAATAAGATTAGGATCAAAAATTTCTTCTGATGCCTTATCAGGATCTGTATTTACATCTGTAAAATCACTATCACAAGAGCCCAAGCCCAGAACTAGTGCAGCTGCTGCTATTTTTATATATTTTTTCATTTTATTTAATTTTGAAATTAACATTCAGACCTATAGAACGTGAGGAAGGTAAACTACCTCCTTCAATACCAATGAAGTTTATAGTTGATCCAAAACTACTTTCGGGATCAATATTATCTGATTTACGCCATAGAATAGCTAGGTTTCGTGCAACTAATGATATATCTACACCTTGAAAGAAGTTCATATTTTCAAATAAACTTTCTGGTAATGAATAACCAAATGTTAGTTGGCGCAGTTTTATAAAATCTCCATCTACTACACTTTTGCTATTTATACGTTGTATCTCGGTTTGATAAAATGTCTGTGCATCTACAGTTACCCCATTATTTGTGAAGCCGGTTTCACGACCCGGTAAAGTAGCCTTACTTAAACCATTAAAACGTGCGTAATATTCTGTAGCAGAAAGCACCTTATTACCATAATTGAAGTCAACTAAGAAAGATAAATTGAAGTTTTTATAACTAAAGTCGTTATTGAAACCACCATAAAATTTAGGCAATACTTGACCATATGATTTTAGCTCGCCTCTTACAGGTAGACCTTCAGAGTCATACATAATACTGCCATCTGCATTATAAGCATAGTCGTAAGCACGTATTTGAGGACCCGCCTCACCTACTACAAATGCTGTCACTGCCTGGCCGGTCACGGCTCGGTTTGTTCCTAGATTAATAGGATTATTATTAGCATCTGTTTTTAAAACTTCATTTTTAATAGATGTTAAATTCACAGATGTATTCCATCTAAAATTTTCATTTCTAATAGGTGTACCGGTAAGTAACACCTCTAGTCCCTGGTTTCTAATAGATCCTGTTGCTACTACACCAGAGTCAAAACCAGAAGCTGAACTATAATTTGCTCTCTGAATTTCATCGTGAGACGTTTTAGTAAAATATGCTAAATCTAATCCCAGACGATTGTTGAAAAACTGTAAATTTAATCCTGCCTCAACCTCATCTGTAGTAAAAGGTTTTAGTAATAGGTTAGGTAAAGAATTAGGAGTTGATCCTGTAGGAACACCATTTATAGAGTTTCCTCCCGAATAATAAAAACTTGTTTGGTAAGGAGAACCGGGTTCACCGCTAGTAACGGCATATGATGCTCTAAACTTCGCAAAATTAAGGGCGTCTATATTTAAGAAATCGTCAAATATAAATGCAGCGGTCACCGATGGTGTAAAGATGCTATTATTATCTTCAGGTAATGTAGTGTATACATCGTATCTACCAGTGGTTGTAATCGTTAAGTATTTTTTATAGCTAAAATCAAATGAATAAAAACCAGAATGAACTTCTTTCTCTTCATAATCATATGACCTTCCTATATTCACAACATTTAAAGGAGAATATAAGTATGGAAAAATAAAAGGTCCTCCACTTACTCCTACTGTTTCAAATTTATTTTTTCTTAGAGTACCCCCTACAAGTGCATCTACTTCAAAGTCTTCAGTCAAACTAAAAGTAGAACCAAAAATCCCATCAAAGTTAAGTTCAGAACGGGTTGACTGGCCTTTACCATCAAGACTTCCAAACGCATTTGCACCAGATAAATAACCTAGTCCAAAAGGATTTACGCTAAAAAACTTATCATTAGATGTATCATTACCTAAACGAAGTAATGCATATGTATTATCTGTAAAACTATATTTAGTTGATAAAATGGAAATTAAACGTCTTCTTGAAGGATCATTTACACCTTGATTTGTTATAAAATATGGGTTTGTGGCAAATGCATTGCTAGCAAATACAATTTCACTACCATTCTCATCAAATCCCGGAGCAAAAATACTTTGACTCACGTTAGGTGCTAAAAACAAGAAGTTATTTGGATTCTTAGGTCCATCACTCAAAAACGATTGATTATCATAGCGCTCATCTGTATAATTTACAGTAGCAGAAACATTTAATTTATCTGTGATATTTTGATCTGCTGTAAGATTAACCGTAATACGGTCTAAACCACTGTTAGGAACTATAGATTCTGAACTTAAATTTGATAACGAAAGTCTGAAAGCCCCATCACCAATGCCTTTAGACACAGATAATGTATTTGTAAATGTATTTCCTGTTTGATAGAAGTCTATATAACTATCATTAGTTTTACTATAGGAGTACGTATTTCCATCATAACCTATAATATCTGAACCATCTAAACGAGCACCCCAGGATCTATCGTTGGTTGCTAAAGAACTAGATGCGTTATTAGGTTTTGTACCTTGAATACCTTGACCGTAAACAGACTGAAAATTTGTATTATCAATTGCTTCTTCAACTGTAAAATTGGTATTAAACGTAATGTTATAATCTCCCTTTTTAGCTTTTTTAGTTGTGATCATTATAACACCGTTAGAAGCTCTTGCCCCATATAATGCAGATGCAGACTGTCCTTTAAGTACAGTCATCTTTTCAATATCATCAGGGTTAATGTTTCCTATACCATCACCAGCATCAGAACCACCCCACTCACCCGCAGAACCACGTTGAGTATTATCCATAGGTACACCATCAATTACAAATAGTGGTGAAGTAGAACCTCCTGCAGTACTTGCCACACCTCTAAGTAATATCTTGGCTGTACCACCGGGGCCACTATTAGTCTGTTTTACAACAAGACCAGAAACTTTACCAGACAAGCCATTAGCAACGTTAGTTTCACGAGCTTGGGTAAGACCTTCTCCGCCTACTTCGGTCACTGCGTAACCTATTTTACGCTGATCTTTAGTTATACCTAATGCAGTTACAACAACTTCGCTTAGTTGTTGTGCATCTTCCTGCATCTTCATATTAATTGTATTCTTTCCGCCCACCGTAATATCTTGAGACAGAAAACCAAGAGAAGAAAATGTAAGTACAGCGTTCTCAGTAGTTAGGTTAATAGTGTAGTTTCCATCAAAATCTGTAGAAGCACCATTACTTGTACCCTTCTCGATCACATTTGCACCCGGAAGCGGCATACCGGTATTGTCTGTTACCGTACCGGTAACGGTTTGCGCTACTACTCCTTGCATAAAGAGAAGCAAAACAAACCCAAGCATGTACTTTAGCTTTATATTCATCTTGTTTAAGTTTGAGTTAATTAATTATTAAAATTTTAATTCACAATAAAGTTGTTCATAAATCAATATTGAAAGAAACAATTTCGACATATAACATCTGCGGATAGGCTAATGACATTTCAATTGAAACAAAAGGGGCTGAAGTAGAAAAAGTTTGTAATAGATATAGTGCTAAAAGAGCTTTTTGAAGTTATATATAGACACGTTTGGTCAAATAATTAATCATTATTTAACAAACTAGAATTATAAAACAGTTCGTTTAAAGAATTGTTTCAGTCACTCTTAAGAAGATCTAGAGCTTCTTCAGGTGTATTAACTGGTATTTTACATGCGTAAGATGTGCAAACATAAATCCAGGTTTCATTTTCCTCAAACCTGTTTTCAAAGAGTTTTAATTCTGATTCTTGTTGCGATGCATATATGAAAGCATTTGTAATAGGCATACTATAAAGTTCGCGTAACTTAGGCAACGCATCTAACCCAACAACCACAACCTCAAAGAAAGGCCGGGAATTAAAAAGTGTTAGCGTATTCCACAACCCATAATTTGCGGGGTAATCAATTAATGACTCTTGTGCACCTTCTAACATTAAAATATACTGATTAAGCATTTTCTCGTTAGAAAGCAATGTGCCTAAATTAAATAATGAAAATGCCATAACAGCGTTTCCCGAAGGCAATACTCCATCGTCTAATTTATAAATTGAAGTAAGTAATTCTTCGTTTGTTGAATACTTATAAAACCTATGAGATGTGTCTAAAAAATGAATACGTACTTCCTTTTCAAGCTCTAAAGCAGTATTTAAATACTGTTGATTAAGGGTTACTTCATATAGATTTAGTGATGCTCGCAATAAATAGGCATAATCTTGAAGGTATAAATCAGACTGCCCATTGCTGTTTACAATATGCTCTACATTTTTTTTACCCGTAACGTCTTTAATTAAATAACCATAAAGTTTTTCAGCCTTCACTAAAAAATCATTGTCTTCAAATGTTTTATAAGCATCTATATATGCAGTAACTAAGAGTGAATTCCAAGATGTAATTACCTTAGTATCTAAATCTGGTTGCTTTTTCAAATAGAATGCGTCACGTAAATTCTGTATCCATTTAGATTTGAGCTTTGAGAATTGAGATGTTGTTAATTTGTATTCTTTTAAAATGATTGCTTCACTATCTAAATCTGGAATAAGTAGCGTTTTACCTTTAGTATCGTTAAAATCAATTGCGTAGTATGTACTAAAAACAATTAACTCATCTGCCGGAATATTTTTTCGTAATTCATCAAAACTCCATAAATAACTTCCTCCTTCTTCGCCGTTTGTATCTGCATTAAGAGATGCTGCATACCCACCATCTTCATTCTTCATTTGTTGTTCTAAAAAAGAAAATGTCTCGTAAACTTTTTTCTTATAGATAGAATCTTTAAAGATGCGATAGGCTTTAGAAAAGGTGCTGATAAGCTGTGCATTGTCGTAAAGCATTTTCTCAAAATGTGGGAGTTGCCATTTACTGTCTGTACTGTATCTAAAGAAGCCTCCTCCTACATGATCCCATAATCCCTTATTTGCTATCTGATTTAGAGTTAATTTCAAAAATTCTTTAGCTTCATTATCTGTGTATGACACAACATAATCAAGTAGAAAATCAAGATTTACCGGTTTTGGGAATTTATCTTCAGAACCCTCTCCCCCATTTTTTAAATCCCAATTTGTCTTGAGTTTATGAACAGCCAAATCAAGCGATTCTTTATATGATTTACCAGGCAAATTTGTATTTGCTATTATCGAATTTGATTGTACTCCAGAAACAATCTGCGCTGAAATACTTTTTACTTTTTCAGGATTTTCTTTATAAAGTTTTAAGATCTGACTTAAAGTTTTTATCCATTCATCTTTAGGTAAATAAGTGCTTCCATAAATTGGGCTTCCATCAGGAAGTAAGATCATATTTAAAGGCCAACCGCCACTCCCTTTTATAAGCTGAAGCGCAGTCATATAAACCTGATCAACATCTGGTTTTTCTTCCCGATCAACTTTTATAGAAACAAAGTTGGCATTCATAAATTCAGCAACCTCATCATTTTCAAAAGATTCTTCATTCATCACGTGACACCAATGACAAGAAGAAAAACCTATGCTCAAGACAATAAGTTTATTTTCTGATGTAGCTTTATCAAAAGCCTCCACATTCCAAGGGTACCAGTTTACAGGATTATATGCATGTTGTAATAGATATGCACTAGATTCTTTTATTAAGGCGTTTGACTTCTTTGCTATTGGAATCCTATCCTGAGCAACGATGCCTTTAAAAGAGACTATTAACGAGCATATTAATATATATATAAACCGTAGTTTAAAATTTGTATAGTACAACCAGGAGTATTTAAAACGCATACCGGGAATTAATTCTTTGATCTAAAAAAACCCGAGTCATTACTGAATCGGGTTTATATATTGGTTTTAAAGGTTTGCTAAGCTTCCATAGAAGCCTGCACTCCTGCAGATAACCTTTTGTATGTTCCATTCTCAAGACGCTCTCTAATTGCAGCAAACGCAACTAAAGTTTCTTCAACATCTTCTAATGTATGAGAAGCTGTAGGTATTAATCTCAATAAAATTAATCCTTTAGGTATTACAGGATACACCACTATTGAACAGAAAATACCGTGATTTTCACGAAGATCTTTTACTAAAGCCATTGCTTCAGGTATACTACCTTTTAAGTATACGGGAGTCACACAACTCTGTGTAGTACCTATATCAAATCCTCGTTTTTTAAGACCGCTTTGTAAAGCATTTACATTCTCCCACAACTTACTGCGAAGTTCTGGCATAGAGCGCAACATATCTAAACGTTTTAACGCACCTACAACTAACTGCATCTGCAATGATTTTGCAAACATCTGAGAACGTAAGTTGTACTTTAAATAATCTATTATTTCTTTATCTGCAGCAATGAAGGCTCCAGTACTTGCCATAGACTTAGCAAACGTTGCAAAATAGACATCTATTTTATTCTGTATCCCTTGCTCTTCTCCAGCTCCAGCACCTGTTGCTCCTAATGTACCAAAACCGTGAGCATCGTCAACAAACAATCTAAAATTGTATTTTTCTTTAAGCTCAACAATTTCCTTTAAACGACCTTGCTCACCACGCATTCCAAAAACACCTTCTGAAATAAGAAGGATTCCTCCACCAGTTTGCTCTGCAAGTTTGGTTGCACGTTGTAAATTCTTTTCGATACTTTCAATATCGTTGTGCTTGTAGGTAAAACGTTTACCCATATGCAGGCGTACACCATCTATAATACATGCGTGTGCATCAACATCGTAAACGATAATATCATCCTTAGAAACTAAAGCATCTATGGTAGAAACCATACCCTGATAACCAAAATTTAAAAGGTAGGCCGCTTCCTTATTTACAAATGCAGCAAGTTCTGTCTGCAATTGCTCGTGTAATGTAGTGTGACCGCTCATCATACGTGCTCCCATTGGATACGCCGAACCATAATCTGCAGCTGCCTCAGCATCTACTTTACGTACCTCGGGATGGTTTGCAAGACCTAAGTAGTCATTAATACTCCAGGTAATCACATCTTTACCTCTAAATTTCATTCTGTTAGAAATAGGCCCTTCTAATTTTGGGAACACAAAATATCCCTCTGCTTGCTCTGCCCATTTACCTAAAGGACCTTTGTCCTTATAAATTTTGTCAAATAAGTCTCTCATACATCAATATTCCTACAATAACACATTACTATGCTTCTTGTAATTCATTCTAATTTCTTATCAATTTAAGGATTATGTATTTACAATGTCGCCTAAAATAAACCTATAAATAATGTGCGAAAATACACTATTTTACAAATTCAATCTTATCAACAGCAATTTCGTTTTGACTATCAAAGAAGCCCTGCTCATTCATCCAATCATCGCTATAAATTTTACTCATATAACTTCTACCGTGATCAGGAAAAATAATAACTACTTTACTATTTTCGTCAAATTCTCCGTGCTCTGCCATTTGTAAGGTTCCCTGTAAAGCAGCACCACTTGTGTAACCCACAAACAACCCTTCTGTTCTTGCTATTCTACGTGCAGTATGCGCACTATCTTCGTCAGAAACTTTCTCAAAATAATCTATCGCATCAAAGTCTGTGGCAGATGGAATAAGATTTTTTCCCAATCCTTCTATACGATATGGATAAATCTCATTTTTGTCTAGTTCCTTAGTCTCGTGATATTTTTTAAGTACACTTCCAAAAGCGTCAATACCCAAAATGCGAATGTTTGGATTTTGTTCTTTTAAATAACGTGCTGTACCAGATATTGTTCCACCTGTACCACTGCACGCCACTAAATGTGTTATTTTCCCTTCTGTTTGTTCCCAAATTTCGGGACCCGAAGACATGTAATGCGCTTCAGCATTTAATTTATTAAAATATTGGTTGATATAGACAGAACCCTCTGTCTCACTGTGAATACGTTTTGCTACCTGGTAATACGATCTGGGATCATCTGCGGCAACATTTGCAGGACAAACATATACTTTAGCTCCCATTGTACGCAACGCATCAATTTTATCTTTTGAAGATTTTGAACTTACGGCAAGAATACATTTATATCCTTTTATGATACTCACCATTGCTATACTAAACCCCGTGTTACCAGAAGTAGTTTCAATAATTGTATCGCCAGGCTTTAAAATACCTTTGCGCTCTGCATCCTCTATAATATATAATGCTATACGATCTTTAGAAGAATTACCCGGATTATAAGCCTCTACCTTAGCAAAATAAGATCCCGGAAGGTCTTTTGTAATTCTGTTTAATCGTATTAGGGGAGTGTTCCCTATCAACTTCAAGACGTCATTATAAACGTTAAGGTGTTCTTTCATAGAAGAATAATCGTTTCGAGTGCTCTTTTAGTATTTCCTAAAACCGTTATTTAAACCTTGCAAATTTACAGGAAATATTTGAATTACTTGGTTTTTCCTGCTAAATCAATTAAAAATGCATAATCCTGTGCAGTCTCTTTTAGTGCTTCAAATCGTCCTGATGCCCCGCCGTGTCCTGCATCCATATTTGTATTGAAGTAAATTTTTGTATTTGCAGTATTTTTATCCCGTAGACGAGCAACCCATTTAGCCGGTTCCCAATACTGTACCTGGCTATCGTGATAACCTGTCGTCACCAGTATATTTGGGTATTCCTGAACTTTAACCTGATCATACGGTGAATAAGACTTCATATAATCATAATACTCCTTATCATTAGGATTTCCCCACTCATCATATTCTGATGTGGTAAGTGGTATACTATCATCAAGCATGGTAGTAACTACATCTACAAAAGGTACTGCTGCAATAATGCCGTGATATAGGTGCGGTGCCATATTTATTACAGCTCCCATAAGCAAGCCCCCGGCAGAACCACCATAAGCATACAAATTGTCACTACTCGTATACCCCTCAACAATCAAATATTCTGAGCACGCTATAAAATCTGTAAAAGTATTCATCTTGCGCAACAGTTTTCCGTCTTCATACCAATGACGTCCCATATATTCTTCGCCTCGTATATGCGCGATTGCAAATATAAAACCTGCGTCAAGTAAACTTAAACGTGATGTAGAAAAGGAGGGATCTGTAGTAATACCATAACTTCCGTAGGCGTATTGTAAGACAGGATTTTTTCCATCTAATTGAATTCCTTTTTTATAGACTAATGATATTGGCACTTTTACACCATCTTTAGCTGTAGCCCATATTCGCTTAGACTCATAGTTTTCTTTGTTAAATGCTCCGCCCAGCACTTCAATTTCCTTTAAAACTTCTTTCTCTTTTGTAACCATATTAAAAGAGATTACAGAAGGTGGTGTATCTAAAGAATTGAAGGAATAGCGTAAAAAGTGCGTGTCAAAATCTGGGTTTATCCCCGTATATGCTGTATAGGTCTCATTATCAAATGGCAGGTAATAATCTTCTGTACCATCCCAGCGCTTTATATTTATTTTATTCAACCCATCATTACGCTCCTCTACAACCAGAAAATCTTCAAAAATCTCAACATCTTCCAGTAAAGTATCTTCTCGATGTGGTATTACATCAACCCAATTCTCTTTTGAAGTATGAGAAACGGGTGTTTTCATTAATTTAAAATTGGTCGCATTGTCTTTGTTAGTGACTAAATAAAAATAATCTTCAAAATGCGAGACACTATATTCTAACCCTCTAGTACGTTTTTGTAAAATCTTAAATTCAAAATTAGGACCTTTAGCTTCTGCATATAAATACTCTGTGGTAAGCGTACTTGAAGAACCTATAAACAAATATTCCCTAGATTTAGATTTAAATACACCTACATCAAAAGTTTCATCTTTTTCTTCAAAAACTAAAATATCTTCAATAGCTTCTGTACCTAAAACATGTTTAAATATCTGACTACTTCTCAAGGTTTGCGGATCTTTACGCGTATAAAAAATAGTTTTATTATCACCGGCCCACACCGCTCTACCTGTGGTATTCTCAATACGTTCAGAATACAGTTCGCTAGTATTTAAATTTTTGAATTGAAGTGTATATTGCCTGCGACTAACGGTGTCTATACCAAAAACGGCAATTTCATTATTTTCTGAAACTGAATATCCCGCTTGATTAAAATACGAGTAGCCTTGAGCCATCTCATTGTTATCAAACATTATTTCCTCTGGCGCGAGCATCAATTCTTTTCTTCGGCAATAGAGTGGGTAGTTTTTTCCTTTTTCGTATTTCGTGTAATACCAATACCCATTATACTTGAAAGGCACACTCTCGTCGTCCTCCTTAATTCGGGCTTTCATCTCCTCAAACAACTTTTGTTGTAGCGGTTTTGTATGCGCCGTCATCTCTTCGTAATATTTATTTTCGGCTTCTAAATAGGCAATGACTTCTGGGGCATCTCGCTCATTCATCCAGTAATATTCATCTATACGTATGTCACCGTGTTTTTCTAACTCGTACGGGATTTGTTTAGCATCTGGTGGTAAAATGAGATTTTTCAATGTGTTCTTCAATTTATTAAGAGTTTGCAAAAGTACAGGTAATCCTAGATATCTTAAGCATTTTTTAAATATTCTTACACTAAAGTTAGCCTACTAAATTTGTACTTTTGAAACTTAATTTTAAATGAATATTATGTTTGGAGATATGATGGGCATGATGGGCAAAATCAAAGAAGCTCAGCAAAAAGCCGAAGACACAAAAAAACGCTTAGAAACGGTATATATTGATGAGAAAAGTAGCGATAACCTCATCGAGGTTAGTGTTAGCGTTGCAGGAGCTGTAAAAAAAATAGAGATTAACGATGAACTTCTAAGTAATAAAGAACAATTAGAAGACTATCTGATTTTAACTCTAAATAAAGCTCTAGCACGTGCGAAATCTAGTTACGATCAAGAATTAGCTGCTGTTGCTAAAGAAGGAATGCCAGATATTCCCGGTCTAGATATGTTTAAATAAGAAATGCTGCAAACTGTAATACATTACAGCTTACATTTTATAGCACCTGGGTTAATTGCCTGGGTGTTTTTTAGAAAAAACTGGAAAAAAGCCTGGTTGATTATGCTACTAACGATGGCTGTAGATCTTGACCACCTAATGGCAAATCCAGTCTTTGATCCCAATCGATGTAGTATAAATTTTCATCCACTACACACCTACTGGGCCATTGCAATATATCTGGTTCTTGTTATTTTTCCTAAAACCCGCGTGGTTGCCATAGGACTTCTATTTCATATGGTCACAGATTATCAGGACTGCCTGTGGCATTAGCGTTATCTTCTTTAAATTATGATTAAAAACTTACATCACACCGCCATAATTTGTTCAGATTATAAAAAATCTAAACATTTTTATACTGAAGTTTTAAATCTTGAAATCGTCAAAGAAACCTATCGCGCAGAACGGAAATCTTACAAATTAGACCTCGCCTTAAATGGAAACTATATTATTGAATTGTTTTCATTTCCCAATTCGCCTCAACGCACCTCCAGACCAGAAGCTTGCGGACTAAGACACCTTGCATTTTCAGTAGAAAATATTGAATCTGCAGTTGAAGAACTGCAATCTAAAGGAATATCAACTGAGCCTATACGCATAGACCCTAATACCAGGAAACGTTTTACCTTTTTCTCAGACCCAGATGATTTACCTTTAGAACTTTATGAACTATAGACTGCCGTTTCTTGAGCTTTAAATAATTCTCCTACCAGTTTATAAGATTTCAATCGTGCTGCGTGATCGTAAATATGAGAAATCACCATAAGCTCATCTATTTGAGTTTCTTTTTTAAACTGCTCAAGCTCCCTAGCTACCTTTTCTTGCGAACCTATAAAACTGTAATGCATCATTTGTTCAATTTGCATTTTTTCGAGTTCACTCCATTCTCCTTCCATAGTATTTACAGGTGGAGATAATGGCTTTCTGGTATTTCTAATTACGCCCAACATAAATCGTTTTGCACTGGTCGCTAAACGCTCTGCTTCTTCATCTGTATCTGCTGCAATTACATTAACGCAAGCCATCGTGTAAGGCTTATCCATTTGTGCAGACGGTTGAAAATTTTGATGATATAAACGTAGTGCATCATGTAGATGCGTGGGCGCAAAATGACTGGCAAAAGCATAAGGCAAACCCTTTTTACCTGCTAACTCTGCACTAAAGGTGCTTGATCCTAAAAGATAAATGGGTATATCTAAACCCTCTCCAGGTGTAGCGCGCACCGGGGCTGTAGCATTGTCTATCGAAAAATAGGTCTGCAACTCATTAATATTATCAGGAAAATCCTGCACAGTCTCTTGTCTATACCTTCTTAAAGCCATTGCCGTACGTTGATCTGTACCAGGAGCTCTTCCTAAACCCAGATCTATGCGACCGGGATACATAGTCTCAAGAGTGCCAAATTGTTCAGCTACAACTAAGGGTGCGTGATTAGGAAGCATTACGCCTCCAGAACCTACACGTATTGTTTTTGTATTTCCTGCGATATGCCCTATTAATAATGTGGGTGCAGAGCTTGCAAGACTATCCATATTATGATGTTCAGAAATCCAAAATCGGGTATATCCTAAATTTTCGGTGTGTTTAGCTAAATCAACACTACGATTTATAGCTTCAAAAGTAGAAGCACCCAGTACTATAGGAACTAAATCTAAAACTGAAAATTTAGTATTTTCTAATCTGTTCTGTGCATTATTTTTCATTGCTAATGAGTCGGTATAATTGAAATTACCTTACTAGAATAAACATATCTTCGGTTTTGAATTTCACTTAGAGTGGTCGTTTATTAGTTATATCCGTTCAGTATTACTAGCTTAGATTTTGTCAAAATGGCCTTTCTAAGATCAGGATACTTTTCTTCTATCTAAAATTTTCGGCTTACTACAAAAATGACTGAGTCATATCACAATTACAACGATGAGCTAGAATTAATAGCTTAGAACTACGATAACATTTGAATAATTTATAAAGACCTATTGCGCAAGTAATCTTAATTTACAATAGAGCTGAAAAAGACAGAAACTAAGGAAGTTTTAATAGGATATTGATGAGATGATGATATCACTTTAAGAACTTATACCTTTAGTTTTAAAGAAATAAAAATATCGCGAAGTCACTTATAAAAATTGATAATGATATAATTCTAATGAGTTTTTGATGAGATTACTAATAATGTTCAAAGACCATTTTTAAAAGCAATACAGAATCTAAATATAGTGAGCTACCCCTCTCGAAATAAGAGAAATCTCAATTGAAATTAGACATAAAAATTCTTAATTAGCCTACAAACAGTAGAACTAAATGCATTTACTAAAATTTTAACTTGTAAATTTTAACTATAATCGATAAAGTCAATAAATTACTCTTCAAAATACTAGTTCAAGCTACTAATCTAGATTATTTTTACAATAAAAATTAATAACTAATAATCAAGGAGTTAATCAACTATTAATAGTTGCCCGTTACTTTCTTAAACATATTAAATGAAAAAAAAGAGACCCTCTCTAAAAGATATTGCTGAAGTTTTACAAGTATCAACAACGACAGTTTCTTTTGTACTTAATGGAAAAGGAGAAGAAAAAAAGATTTCAAAGCAACTCATTGCCCGAGTAGAAAATTATCTGAAAGAAATAAATTACAAGCCCAATCTTGTAGCAAGAAGCCTTCGCACCGGCAGCTCTAGAGTACTTGTATTTATGGTAGAAGATATCAGCAACTATTTTTTCTCTAAAATAGGTCGTATTATTGAGGATATCGCTTACAATAATGACTATAGAGTTCTTTTCTGCAGTACCGAAAATAATACAAAACGCACTCAGGATTTGATTCAACTTTTTCAAGAACGTCAAGTAGACGGTTTTATAATCGTACCTCCCACAGGAATTGAATTAGAAATACAAAATCTAATTGAGAATGACACTCCGGTTGTTCTTTTTGACCGAAAAATTAATACTCTAGATGTTGACTCTGTAACCTTAAATAATTACGAAGGCGCCACAGAAATCACAGAACATTTAATTGATCAAGGCTACAGCAAAATTGCCTTTATCACTATAGATCTTGATCTTATACAAATGGATGACAGACGGAAGGGTTATTTATCTGCAATGGAAGAAAACGATCTAAAACCAAACATTTTAGAAATTCCCTACAATACTGCAAATGCAGAAAAATGTAACGCAGCTATTACCCAGTTTCTTTTTGATAATCCTCATATTGATAGTATCTTTTTTGCAACTAACTATCTTGCTCAAAATGGCCTCAGAGCAATCTCAAGACATAATGACAAATTAATAAAGTTTTTAGGCATTGCATGTTTTGATGACAATATCTTTTTTGAAATGTACTCGCCATCTATCACAACTTTTGCACAACCCATAGAGCAAATGGGAGCTCAACTAATGGAAATTATGTTAGGTCACTTAGGTGACAAAGAAAATACTAAGACTAAAAAGGCTCATATTCTAAATGGCAAACTCATAAAAAGAGAATCTTCTTTACGAAGAGAATCTATAAAACCGTAGATTTTAATCAATTTCTTTTTTTGAGAAGCTAGCTTTCTTTTGCTCATAAATCGTATTAAGACCTCTGGTAAATGTATCTAGTTCACGGGAGACAGTTTGTATATAATGGCTGTATTCCCTTATTTTGTAGTCTGTAAGATGTTCCTTTTCTTCTTCAATTAAATTTGATAATCCTAACAAGTTTGTAACCGGACTTCTTAAAATATGTGATATATCAAAGCTTATCTGCTCCATGGCACGTTGATATTCTAATTGTTGTGTTATATTTTGAAAAGAACCAAACCAGCCATTTTTCTGGCCGTTAAAATAACAAGGATTACCCTTAGCTAGGTACCACTGTATTTCACCCTTATCATTTAAAACCCTAAACTCAAATCTAAATGAGGTCTGATTTAAGCAGGCCTTTTTAAGATCTGCCTGAAAAATGATACGATCTGTTGGATATACATATTTTAGAAAGGCTTCTGGTTTATTAATTATAAGTTCAGGCTCTATGTCCTTATGCAGATTTTTTATTCCCTTACTTACAAACTGGAAGTTAAATGTAGACCTACTTAATTCAAATTGAAATAGCACCCCTGGAGCATAATCTGTAATTTGTCTTAAGTATTTTGCATCATAATTTATTTTACTCTGCTGTTCAATAAGTAATTTTCGAGAATTAAAATGATTCATAACTTTCTTAGAAAGAATTCTTAGTGATTTAACCTTATCATCTGTAAGATGTCCAGGTTTAGTATCAAATACGCAAATCGTACCTAATACAAATCCATTAGGAGATATTAAAGGGGCGCCTGCGTAAAAACGAATTTTTGGTCCGTCCACAACCATTGGATTATCCTTAAACCTTGAATCTAAGAATGTGTCGTTAATCACTAAAACTTCAGTAGGCTTTTCAAGCGTAAATTTACAAAAGGAAATGTCGCGTGGAGAATCTACAATATCAACACCAACCTTTGCTTTAAACCAATTTCGATCCTTATCTAATAGACCTATCAATGCAATAGGTTTATCACAAATTACAGAAGCTAAAAATGCCAAGTCATCAAATACTTCTTCTTCGGGAGTATCTAAAATATGGTAGTCAAAAAGCTCTGACAATCTCTTGATCTCATTCATATAATTATGATTTAGGGCTTACTTAAATTTAGTTAATCAATTAGCACTAAAATAACTTCATCGATTACTAAATCAATTTTGTCGATACTAAAATTTCGAAATAGTGATTTTAAACAAGTAAAATTTTACATATATTCTTGTCTAAAATCATATTAGACTCTCATAATCGAGATACACTATTCACAATTAGCTTTAGCCTGAGAACTAAAAGTTGATCGCTAAATAGAAAATCCTGTTTTATGATCTATAATTCCCACTTTAGACATATTTTTGCAGCGTGAAAAATGTAATTATCTTATTTGCTTTTTTAATGGTATTGCGACCTGCATTTCCATTTATGGAGTATATAATTGATTATGATTATATAAGTACCGTTCTTTGTGAAAACAAAGAAATTCCTGAGATGAATTGTAATGGTAAATGTTACCTTATGAATGCCCTCGCTGAAGCTTCAGAGAAAGAATCTAGTCAAAAAAAGAAAAATAATTCTGCTTCTGTAGAGCTTCTACCATTTATCGTTATAGATTCTAGTTTTGATCTTTCAACAGAATACACAGAAAAGACTCCCGTTCAATTTCCAATTGTTTCAGGATTTTTAATATCTCAAACCTCATCTTCCCTTTTTCGACCTCCCATTACTTAATTAGAAATACACACTTTTTTCTAATTAAATAATATACTCCATGAGCATTTTAAAAAAATCGCTTGTAGCACTCTATATATTAATTACAGCATTATCCTGTAATAAAAATTCAGAACTACAAAATGAATACAACTCTTTATTCAAAGAAGTTATCGCTGTACATGACGAGATCATGCCTAAGATGAATGAGCTTTCTCAGCTACAGGAACAAATAAAAACTGACACTATTGTCTCTGCTGAATTAAAAAATGAAGTCTTAATAAATCTACAAGAATCTGATGATCGCATGATGTCCTGGATGCACAGTTTTACAGACGAATATGTGAAACAGCGTACTCCTGTAGCAAAAATGTCTACTCAAGAACTTAAAAGTGGTATTAAAGGGCTTGAGGCAGAACTTGAAAAAGTAAACAATCTCAAAGATTTTACCTATGAGAGCTTAGAAGCAGCACAACAAGTTGTAACTAATAAATAAGCTTTCTTGAAATTTTTCTGGCCTCTTTTTGCCGCTTTATTAATTATGCGGCCTGTCGTACCTGTATTTGACTATATTTTCAATTATGATTATATAGCAGATGAGTTATGCGTCAATAGAGACAAACCAGAACTCAATTGTAATGGTCGGTGCTATCTTATGCAAGCACTGGCTGACGAGGCTTCAAAGAAAAAAAATGCCGAAGAGCGAGGTGCTAAAAATAATCTAAGCCTTAATATTACTTACTTCATCAATCACAATTTAAATTGGGAGTTTGACTTCGTAATTATTGAATCAAAGAATATAGCTAAAGACACCTATATTCTCTACGACTCTTCAAATTTTAAAGGCAAACTCATAAAGCCGCCCATTACATTCTAAATTATATTAAATAGTATCACCTATCGCTTTTCTCAACTTGAAAGAGCGGATTGAGTGATTCACAAATTTGAATTTAAAATCAAACGTATCCTGTTATGGATACTATTCAACTTATATAATTTTAGAATGAAAACTTTTAAAACATTTAAATATCTAGTTTTAGGACTGGGGCTTATTATAACCTCTTGCTCATCTGAAGATGATACGACAGAAAATCTATCAGGCACTAATAATCTTGTTATAGAATTTGATAATAGTGTTAATGGAGATGATTTATTACTTAACTCTTCTACCTATACAAATGGTAATAGTGAGACACTTAGCATAACTCGTTTTAATTATATCGTAAGTAACTTTGTACTTATAGATGCTGCCGGTAATGAATTTACGTACCCTAAAGACGAGAGCTACTTTGTAGTAAGCGAAGAGATTAATCTCAATGAAGTAGTGTTGAAAAACATACCTGCGGGTGAATATGTTGCACTACGTTTTGGTGTAGGTGTAGATCAGGAAAAATATCTTCAAGGAGCTGATGGTCAAGGAGAGTTTCTGCAAGTAGCCGAAACCACAAATATGATGTGGTCCTGGCAAGCCGGTTATAAGTTTTTAAACTTTGAAGGCACTTTTACATCTTCTACTGTTACTGAAACGAAAGACTTTAAAATACATATGGGAAGCCACGGTAGTAGTCTTGACAATTACAGAGAACTTACCGTAAACCTACCTACAAAAGCCCTTGTTAGTACTAATTTAAGCCCTATTGTACATCTTGAGGTAGATGCAAATCAAATTTTAGATGGTCAAAATAAAATCTCACTCTCAGAGAAATCTGTTGTTATGGTTGATGAGGTTAAAAGCCCACAAATTGCAGTAAATGCCGCTGCTATGTTTCGCGTAGATCACGTGCATAATGGTGAAAATCACGATCATTAATTAATACTCAAAGTGCGGTGTTTAGCGCACCGCACTTAATATTTAAGTTATGAGAAAATTAATTAAGTATGCGTATGTATTGTTGGGAATTTTAATATTTATGTCCTGCACTACAAATGATGATTCAGAATATAGTGAATTAGATGAAAACCTGGAGCTAAATATTCCTGCTAATTTTCCTGAAATGAGTTATAACCTAACCTCAAATCCTCCAACAAAGAATGGGTTTGAATTGGGTAAAAAATTATTCTATGATGGAAATTTATCTGCAAATGGTTTTATCTCATGTGGTTTTTGTCATGAGCAAAGTTCTGCATTTACGCATCACGGTCATCAGTTTAGTCACGGTATAAATGATCTTGAAGGTACGCGCAATACACCTGCAATTCAAAATATGGCATTCTTATCTGAATTTGCCTGGGACGGCGCTACTTCGCACTTAGACTTATTTCCTATAATACCTATCACAAATGAGGTAGAAATGGGTGAAACGCTCTCTAATGTGTTAGCAAAACTTAAAAACGATAGTGAATATCAACGTCTGTTTGCTTCAGCATTTACAGATGGTGAAGTAAATAATGAAAATTTTCTCAAAGCACTATCTCAATTTATGGTGATGATGATTTCATCAAATTCTAAATATGACAAGTATGTGCGTAATGAAGAAGGTGGTGACTTTTCAGCAATAGAGAAAACAGGTCTTGATCTTTTTAAATCAAAATGTGCTAGTTGTCATAAAACCGATTTGTTTACAGATAGTGCATTTAGAAATAATGGACTCCCTCCCTATCCAGATATAAATGATGTAGGAAGAGCTGAGGTAAGCGGTAGTGTGGCTGACAATTATAAATTTAAAGTACCAAGTCTGCGCAATGTTGCTTTAACAGCTCCCTATATGCACGATGGGCGTTTTGGGAGTTTAGCGTCTGTTCTCAATTTTTACAATTCAGGTGTGCAGGACTCTGAAACCTTAGACCCTATTTTAAAACAAAACGGCAAACTAGGTATTGCTCTAAATGCAGAAGATCAAAAGGCGCTAATTGCTTTTTTGCAGACTCTAACAGATACCGAATACATAAACGATAAACGTTTTTCAGAATATTAATGATATAAGATGAATTTACACATACATAAAATAATAGTACTCAGTTTATTTTTAGCGATATCATCTTCTGGCATAGCTAAATCAACTACCACTTTAGATTCACTAAGTTTAGATATAAATCCGTTTTATAAATTCACCTCAGAAGATTGTGATTTTTGTGGATGCGGAAGTTCTGGTGGCGGTATGGGATACGGCACGGTAGGTAATGAAAATTTTATAGGCGTGAGATACATATATCAACAGTATCAATCTCGTGACGGTATTTTTAATAATTCGCCTTGGGTAGAAGAGAATTTTAATACGCTTCAATTATGGGGAAAGATCCCCGTAACTAAAAAATTAAGTTTGACCGCAATTCTACCCTACCATTTCCACAACCGCAATTTTGCAGATAAGACCTCACAAAATATAGAAGGAATAGGAGATTTAAGCATTCTAGGATTCTATTCCTTAATAACCCCAGTACCTGATGGTTTATTTGAAAATCAACAATCAAAATACAAACACAGTTTAGAAGTAGGTGGTGGTTTTAAATTACCTACAGGAGCGTATAATCGCTCTAATAATGAAGGTAGTGTAAACCCAAGTTTTCAAGTAGGTACAGGAAGTTTTGATTACATCCTCGCGGCGAATTACTCGGTAGGATATAAAAATTGGGGATTAGGCTTTATGACAAATTATACTATAAAAACCGAAAATAAGGAGGATTATCATTTTGGAAATCAATTCATTTATGGTTTAAATCTGTCTAAAGTGTACAATACCTTGAAGATTGATAAAATCATACCATTTATAGGTCTTGCAGGTGAAGTATATTCTGAGAATAAAAGTTATGGCTTGACTGTGCCAGATACCGAAGGATCAGTATTATTCAGTAGAATAGGTACCGAACTTACCCTTAAAAAATTAAGCGCAGGGATAAATGTTATGCTTCCGGTAAGTCAGAATTTAAATTCAGGTAAGGTTGAGGCTAAATACCGCCTGGGAGTTCATTTAAATTACACCTTATAATTATTAATTACTTACTTTCTTATTAAAAGTATAAAAGCCTTAAAGCCATTTTTGAATAGCTTTAAGGCTTTTTTAATGGCTATGAAATATAAACTCTACACAAAAGCTTTCTCCGTACTCTAAATCCATCTGAAAAGTATTTATACAGACAATTAATAAAATTTAAATACAACTCTTCAAAACTTCTAAATAGGCATCAAAATCTGCATTCTACATTTACAATGAAATACTTTCTTATAAAATTGGAAAATTAAAACAACTGAATGCTATTTATATTAGAAAAGGTTTTAAACTAAAAAAGCCTGTTAATCTAAGATTAACAGGCTTTCTATCTCCCACTTTAGAGTAGTTCTGTACGAATGGTTCAGAAAGAATTATGAATTTGAAACCAACTGAATTGCATCAACGTGTACCTTTCTTCTGCGAAAGTGAGAATTTGATGTTGCAGGCTCATTCTTTCTTAAATTGAAAAGAAAAATCCCTGACTACAAAATCAAGAATGCTCTTTTATATCAATTTATTTCGTTCAAAAAACATTTTTAAAGTATTCTTCAACACCAGCTAAACTTACTCGCTGTCTGTAAATTTTATAGAATAAAATACTAAAAGCTACTACTATAATCAGAATTACAATTTTGTCTTCAAAACCAAAACCAGCCTGTTCAATTTTAACCTCTTGTAATTCATTATTTTTTGATTTCAATTTAATTTTAAATTCATTCGAATCATTAAGTATAAATTGATTTTTTTTAAAATTCTCTTTTAAAACAACAAGCACAGATTGACTTTTAAAAATATCAGAGAAAATCATACTAGAAATTTCTAACTCCTTAAGATCTTCCTGTATTCCGGTAACTTCAAATGTAACTTTAGATTCGTGACCTAATTTTACAGAACCATTTTGAAAAAGTACTACTTGTCCATTACTATTGATTTTCAAAGTATTACTAATATGTTGAAGTAAAAACTCTTTAAAAGCTTCCGGAGTTTCGTATGGAGTTTCAGAGTAATTAGCCTGAACCTCCTGTTTAAAAGCTGCCAAAGATGCACTAATCTGCAATAACCAGACATTTTTTGATTTCTCAACTAAAACCACACTCGAAGCTTCGGTTTGATGTGCAAAACCGGTTAATGTGAATAAAAATAATATTCCCGCTAGTATATGATTTTTCATAATTATTTAGTTTACAAAGCGTAAGCTCCTTTAAGTCCATTTATAAAGTTGTTGTTACCAGCTGCATCTACATGATAATGATAACCTCTAGTATTATCGCTATGACCGCGATACTCGTCCAAATCTAATGGTGAACTTCCATCTGTATTGTTCATTGCATAAATACCGTGACCGTCCAGCGCATAGCCTATCAAAGCTGCATGGTCGTCTGCCTGTTCTACTTCTGTACTAAAACCTGTCGCCGCGTGATAGTGATATCCCTGATGCACATTGATGTGTCCACCGGCATCATCAAAAGGAGCAAGTGTGTAGGCTCCTAAAATATTATCTACAGGTGCAGGAGCAGAAAATTCCATCCCATTGAGTGCGACGCCACGTGTCGAAGGCACATTAGAACTACCAGGAGGTCCGCCAGGCCCGGTTGTAAAAAGTATCCCTGCGTTTTGAAGTACCGGTGTGATTGGGATAGTAAACGTTTGGGTAATTTCTGTAATGTAAGAAGGAAGACATTCTACACAGAAATTTTCATATTGTTCGCCCACATTGGGATTTGCTGCGTTGATACAATCTTCTTCAGTTTTAGTTACATATATATCCCCATTTTCGTCATACATTAACCAGTTAGAATCGTTGTAAAATGTGGCCATATTTTTAATAAATGCTCCATCAACATCATATACCTCACCTCCATCAAGCCAGATCCCTCCGGCATCTGAATCATCATCAATAGTGGTGGGACACCATGGTCCCATAGAGTGGTCTGAAGGTGTGCTATTAGTGACGATTTGATAACAATCTGTTACCGTACCATCTGAAAGTGTACACGGGACCGTTGTAATACTTACTCCTGTAAAATTAGATTCAAGCATATCTACCACTTGAGTATTTGAATCTAAATTCTCATCGCCAGTATCCTCATCACTCCCACTGCACGCTAAATGCGCTATAATTGCCACGGTTAAAGCGACTATCTTATATTTAAAACTGAATATTTTCATTGGACTTATTTTAGTGTTAATAGCTTGATTTGAGTAATTTAATGTCTGAAATAAGCTGATTTACAGACACTTTATTTAATCCGTTATATATACCTCTTATGTTTTTATTCTTATCTACAAGCACAAAATTTTCGGTATGTAAGAATTCATTTTCTCCTTTTACCACTCCTAAATCTTCTTCTGCGAAATACGCTTTGCGTCCCAGTTTGTAGATTTCAGATTGATCCCCGGTAACCAGATGCCATTTGTTTTTGATTACTCCATTTGCCTCAGCATACTCTTTTAATATAGCAATGGAATCGTAGTTTGGTGTAACCGAATGTGATAGCAATAAGATATCATCATCATCTTTAAACGCATCCTGCACCAGAAGCATATTTGATGTCATCTGCGGGCAAATTCCCGGGCATACGGTAAAAAAGAAATTTGCAACGTAGATTTTGTTTTCAAAAGTTTGCTCGGTAATGGTATCGCCCATTTGATTAATTAATTTAAAAGCAGGTATCTGATGAAAATCATTCAAAGAATCTGAATTTTGACCGAACCAAACAGGCGTGTAGGTTGCTTCCTGATAATATGGAAGCACCTCAGTACGAGTCGCTATATTATCTTTTTGATTGGTATCTTTAGCACAACTTACTAACATCGCCAAAGCTCCCAGTAATCCAATTAATTCATTTCTGTAAAATTTCATCTTTCAATTGATAACAAAGGTTAGCACGCTTTAAACCAAAATTTCTGCCGTTTCTAGCCTCGTAGTTTATATAAATTTTTCCGTTCGGTAACCAGGCTTGTTGCATACCTTCTTCTTTACCAGATGCCAATTCTCGTTTTTTTGCCAATCGCCCGGTATCATACCATTCCGTTTGAGTTCCATTGAGAACACCATTTTCATAATTGGCTTTAGAAGCCAACTGACCATTATCCCACCAACTTTTATAAATTCCCACTAGACGGTTTTGTTCATATATAAACTGCGAACGTAAAGCTCCCTTTTCTGACCAGCGTTTACCAATACCTTGTCGCTTTCCATTAGTAAATCCCAACCGTTCTGCTACTGCACCAGTATTATAGTATTTGACAGAAAACCCATTGTATGGTGTATTCTGATAGTACCAAACACCTTCCAGTTGATTTAAAATCAAATCATTATATGATACTTCCCGACTATTTATTGCTTCCTTTTGCGTTTGATTAACGTTATTTTCTGTTTTGGAATTATACGCTCCAATCAACAGCATCAAAAAAAAGGTGGTGATGTAAAAAACCTTTTTCATAATCTATCAATACCCCTGATACGGCCCGGCAAATGCCAGATATGAACCTGTGGTAGAATACATTTCATTAATAATATGATAATGATACTCTGTTTCCCCACCTGTATATTGCGTCGAAGAGTTGTGCCCGCCTGAAACATCAAGATCGGTTGGATACGTGCCGGTCGAACTGCATTTTCTACCATAAAGAAATACACCATCTAAAAGAATGCCTACCAGATTATTATCGTCATTAGTAAAAGCTTTAGGCTCCAGATGATAATGATAAACCCCCGGGCCGATGTGCGCTCCAGTCCAGTCGAGACTGGCTGCCGCCTGCGCTAAGGGCCCGTTACCTTCCTGATCATTGAATATTGAAGAACCACTTACAGCGATACCAATTGTGTTCAATTGAGTGTCAATTTGATTGCCGGAAAGATCTGGAGTTGCATCTACCCGAATACTGGTCGCATTGTTATTGCTAGACATAATGCTGGGGGTAACCTCAACACCAGGCTCATCTCTGTAAAGTTCATTACCCTCTCCCCAATACACAGTCTCGTGATTGGGTAAGCCGGTGGTCTCAATTACCACCTCTGAACCGTCAAGGTAAATAGTTACAGCATCTTTATTAAATACTGAAAACGCTTCGTGAAGTTCTGTTACAACGTTCTCTTCAGATTCAGTATCAAGATAAGAATCGCTACTGCACCCTGTAAAATACATTGCCAAAACTGCCAATGAAACATAATATTTGAAATTTGTTATCATAATTCGTGCTATAATTAAAAATTAAACCTACTTACCTCTGCCACCACGCTGGCCTCCTTGTTGACCACCACGCTGCGGTTGTGGAGCGTTTTCTAGTTCCTCTTTAGAGATAAAACCATCATCATCGGTATCAATCTTAGCAAAATCCTGAGCGAGTGGTCCTTTTGCCTCTTCTTTTGATAGTTTTCCGTCTTTGTTAGCATCCATTTCTGAAAGTAACTGAGTAGCCGTTGGTCGGCCCTGACCACGCTGGCCACTCTGAGTATTTGAGCTTGTGTCTTTAGCACTGTTGCAAGCTGTAAGCGAAGTCATTACCAGTACACAGCCAATTATTTTTAATGCAATACGATTTTTCATAGTGTTGTTGTTTAGAGTTATTTATAATAATTGTGGCGTTAGCCATTTAATTCCAGATTGAGTTTGAGGGACAGTTCTTCTGTTTTTTCTCTTAAACTTTTTGCGATCTTTAGTTGAATTTTGGTTTGTAACAAATCATTGATTATGGAGTTTTGATACTCCTTATTATTTAATAATCCTTTATAATCAGATTCCTGTACATATGATTTGATTCGTTTATAAGTTGCATTCTCAGGTAACATATCTACTAGGGAGAGATGCTTTTCTAAGAGGGGTTTCAATTTATTTTCTGTAATATTTCTCAGTTTCACTTCCTGCTCCATAAACTCATTTATATGACCAGGATATTGAGCTATTAAAATTTTTAAGGAATCGCTTTCTATAAATTGAAATTTATCAGTTGAATTAATAGAACTAAGCGCCTCATCGCTAAGATTAGAATTTTTGAATCTCATCTCAATAATTACACTTTTTGCCTCATTACTCAATTGTTCTTCCTGCAACCCCACATATGCCAATGACTTCTGTAAATTTGTAGCTGTACTCGTATATCTTAAAATAGCGCTATCCAGAACAATTAGATTGGTATGGAGTTCTTCATAAAGACTCTCATATATTTTTACCTGCACAATTTCACTTTTCCGTATTTCGTTGAGATTGTTGATTTTCCAGGCTATTAGAATACCCAGTACAATCAAAACAATCTCTCCAAAAGCGTAGACGATGTAATTCTTGAACTTCCCATCGAGAATCATCTTTCTTCTGAGTTTTCCGAAAAATTTCATCTGCTTATTTTTTTTATGTTGTTTTTAAAACCCACTATTAAGAGGTTTTTGCTCGTTATGAAATACACGTTGTTAGAAGATGATACTTAAAATGTGGAATGGTTAATTCAAATGATGAGCTACTAATCTTTTCTATTTTTCAGTAAATGTATTGGCTTTACAAACACAGTTTTATAACAATCAGTGAATGGGTATTTCTATTAAGTGAAGCCGCTATATGTTTCAGTTAAAAAAAAAGTTTATTATAAATTTGAAAGATTCGAGTAGCTGTGTACACAAGTCCCACTATCTTATTTTAATGATCGTGATGGGGCGGAATATGATTTGCTGGTGGTCTTTGTCCATTTGATGCTCCACCCTGGCCTGGTGGCGGGCCGTGCGGCTCTTCTTCAAACTCTCCCATTAAACAGCGAGGTACATAGGGATATGCGTCTGTAACCAGATAGGCATAGGTACCGTTGATCTCAGTTCCATTGCAGGCATCCAGGTCTCCAAGCCCGTCAACAAATTCCCAGTCTGAGACAAATGTGCCGTCTATATCGCTATCTGCGATGGCTACATCTATATGGTTTCCTGGTCTATCGTAAGAACACTCTTCTCCCTCACGTGTTTCGTCGTACAGTCTAAAACTTGGCGTATATGCACCACTTTTTGAGTAGTAAATAGAAAAACCATCTTTGGCAAATCCTATATGAACTAAATCTTCTCCCTTATCAAATTTTTCTATCATAGAAGTAGGTGTGCCGTGATAGTGATAAGCGCCTGTAGGCTGTACGTGCGCATTGTTCTTGTCCAATCCCATTGCAATAAGGTCTTGTTTAGCTTCTACACGATAACGTTCACCACTTTCACAAACAACCATCTCAGCCGTTTCGGGTTCAAATTTCACCCCGTTTAGGGCAAATCCAGGCTCTCTTACCCACTTCGCTTCTCCAATATATTTAGGTAAGAGAGGTATAGTATATGTTCTATTCTGGGCAGATATAGTATTCGGGTTTCCTGAGTTTGGAAAAGTGCCTGTTTCGTGATTAGGTAAGGCATTGGTCACTATTTTACGGGTATTATTTTTTACTGTTACCACTGTTTTGGTACCGTACTGCTTGTCTACTAGGGTATAGGAGCCAAAATAATCTGTATCATTATGCGAATGACTATTTTCTCCGTGCGAATGCATTGCTACATCGTGACTGTGTGAGCTGGTGCTTATATCATTTTTACAGCCTACAGTAAGAGCAAGTACTACTAATACAGAGAGTGTAGAGAGTGTTACTTTTTTATAAATGCGTTTCATAATTTATTCTTTGTTTAGACAATTTTTTTTAATGAAACCCCACAATTACTTGCGGGGCATCCATCAAAAAAACTAATCAATCAAATCAATCTTAATTATTATCTCGTTTTTTCCTTTTGGGTTTAGGAGCCTTTTCAAATTCTTCTTTTGTGATGTATCCATTTTCATCGGTATCAACATCTGCAAAAATTTCTTTGAGTGGCCCTTTAACTTCAGCGACAGAAAGTTTACCATCTTTTCCTGAGTCCATCTGTTCTAAAAGTTGCTCAAACGTGGGTGGTTCCTTACGCTCACGTTCTTGACCTTGTGCGCTGGTCACTGCTCCAATACCGATAGCTAAAAACACTGCTATTACAGCTTTTGATTTATATAATGTGTCCATATATTTTGTTTTGATTGTTCTCTATTAAGACGTCAAAGTTGGGCATTAGTTGTATGCACATAACCACCTTTAAGCGAAAGGGTTTATATTTTCAGTGAATTGTCTTTCCTGTTCTGCGGTTTAGAATAGTTGACCGCTCCAAACAGGCAATTTTCAGTATAGAGTCTATTTTAATTTGCTTTATTTGTGGTATGAAACGATTTTATAGGTTTATTTTTCAAGTTTGTTTTTGGCTTTTTGTCTGGATTATAATAGGAATATTAGCAGATGTAGACTATAGATTTATAGCTAGAAATGGAGTGACTTTTATTCTACAAATTCTACTCCTCGCAGGGCTTATATATTATGCAGTGCCTAGACTTTTGTTTGAGAAAAAATATCTTCAGTTTTTTGTTATCACAGTTCCGGTGATTCTTATAGCGGCCTTTTTTGCTGCACAGACAGCCCCGCCGCCTTTTGACAAATCAATATTTCTACCGGCGGGAGGTCCCCCACGCGGTATACTTGGGCGATATCCCATAGATCTTTTGATATTGTCAATTTCCAGCATTATCGCGGTTGTTTTGGAAACATTTATATATGCTCAAGAAAAAGAAAAGAGTATTGCTTTAGCTAAAGCGGAGTTAATAGAAAGTGAATTGAAAATGCTCAAAATGCAGATCAATCCGCACTTCTTGTTCAATGCGCTCAATAACATCTACGCACTTTCGGTAACAAATTCTGACAAAACCCAAGAAAGTATCAGTACCCTTTCTGAGATGTTACGCTATGTAATTTACGATTGTGAGCAACCCAAAGTACCCTTGCAGAAAGAGCTAAATTATATTGAAAATTATATTGAATTATTC
Source organism: Leeuwenhoekiella sp. NPDC079379 (assembly GCF_044542075.1). Classification (NCBI taxonomy): domain Bacteria; kingdom Pseudomonadati; phylum Bacteroidota; class Flavobacteriia; order Flavobacteriales; family Flavobacteriaceae; genus Leeuwenhoekiella; species Leeuwenhoekiella sp. NPDC079379. The sequence goes on along the minus strand of NZ_JBITTU010000002.1, from coordinate 9,275 downwards.
AAGCTTAAGAGTAGTAAGGGCTATAATATCGCTTTCGCGAAAGCGGTAAAAAACGAAACTACTCTCGTCGCACCAATGTTATTTGTACCTTATATTGAAAATGCCTTTAAGCACAGCGGTATAGAAAAAGGAGGAGGTAGCTTTGTAAACATAGCACTTCAGCAAGAAAAAAATAAAATCACATTTATGGTAGAAAATAGCAAACCTGAAGAGCCTTCTATAACCGATGCGCAAGGCGGAATAGGATTGCCTAATGTTCAAAAACGTCTTGAGATCCTGTATCCCAACCAGCATACATTGACTGTAAAAAATAAAGCTACTTTTAAGATAGATCTGATAATTAATATTTGAAAAATGGTAAACTGCATTAGTATAGACGATGAAGAATTAGCCAGAGAACTGCTTAAAACCTATGTCGGGAAAGTGGACTATTTACAGTGGAAAGGGTCTTTTGAAAATCCTTTAGAAGCACTAAGTTTCTTAAAAGATAATAAAGTGGATCTTATATTTTTAGATATTCAAATGCCCCAATTGAATGGTACCGAATTTGCAGAAATCGTTAAAAAGACTGGCGTACACATCATTTTTTCAACCGCCTATTCCGAATATGCACTGCAAGGTTTTGAACTAAATGCTCTTGACTACTTGTTGAAACCTGTTACCTTCAAACGTTTTTTAAATGCCGTTGAAAAATTTCCGAAGAATGAAAAAGATATAGAAAATTCTATTGTCGTAAAATCTGGATATGATCTTTACAAAATAAGTCTCGAGGATATCATTTACATACAAAGCGAAAGTGAATATGTAAGTTATCACCTCAAAAACGGCAAGAAAATCCTGGCGAACCAATCGCTCAAAAACTTAGAGTCTTCATTACCGAAAAATTTTTTACGTGTACATAGGTCCTATATTGCTAACAAAGATAAAGTAACCGGTCTCAAAGGAAGGGATTTATTGCTTTCGGAAACAATCATACCTGTTAGTGACAGCTATTTTGAGGACGTTAAGAACGAATTGTTTTAGCAGTTTTTATGACATCTTTCAGTTTTTTCAATTTCCGTAAAATAGTAAGTGCTCGTTTTTATTTTACCAATTAATAAAAAAAACCCTAATTTTTCAATTAGGGGTTTCTGCTATAAAAAATTATTTAGTCCATTCAAATTTTTCAAAAGCCTTATCAAGCGGGGTTGCAGCTATATGATTTGTATAATTGCTTATAACTTTTTGAGATAATCCTAAAATGATATCAAGCAGATTTCGCTGTGTATAAGTTGAAGTAGCCTGGGTAAAGTACACCTAGTCCTACGACAAGACACCCGGTATTTTTAAACTGGTTAAGGATGATGATCCCAAATTGATTTAATACAATTGCGCTTGAAATGTTCTTAACTGAAAATCCGCTTCACGGAAACTTAGAGATTTACAAAGACTTGCAGCATTTGTAGGTGCGTTTTATTTATCACATAAAAATCAAAAAGTTGCCGTAAAGGAGGCTATTTCCGAATTCAAAAAATGGTCAACTAGACAGCTACCAAATAAATCGAGTGATACTTTCTTTATAGATGGTAAAAATTATAATCACATTATTGCTCATTTCATTAAGAAACTAGTTCTCTGGGCTGAATCTAACTACGGCACACTGCAAAAGGCGAGCAAGGTGCTTGATCGTTCAGAAAGCGCCTTAAGAAAGGATAAAAGTATGGAGCGATTATTTAAGAAATAGCTTTAAAAGCTTTCAAATCTAACTAGACAATAGCTCAAAGTCTTTAGAAAGATATACTTCCAGCTCATCATAAGGTATAATCGCCCAATCTAGAAAGCTACATGAAGCTTTATTTGAGAATGAAAATAATATACCTTTTTTAGTCAATACATAATCGGGTAAAACCCAAGTATCAACAGTATTTAAATCACAAATGGTCGATTTAATTCGTTGGGGATATAAAGTTTTTAATATGGAAAAGACTTTGGGAGCAAAAACTTCTTTTCTGTATGTATAGGTCTGCATCATTGAATTAGAAGCGGTATTAATTGCATTCCTATCAAACCAAACTATAGCTTCTAAAGCTACAGACTTTCCCTGGTTAATATCCAAGTTGAAAAATTGCTGAGTTTTAGCAATTTCTCCAGATTGGTAAATAACCGTTTTTACAACTCTAAAGCTTATAATTTTTGAATTAAAGAACATAATCTCAGATTCAAATTTTAAATCTGTCCGTTTAGGATTTAATTGAAAATACTCAAAAATATAAGACAATTGCAACGCTTGTAAAGCAGTATTTACTGAATCATATTTAGAGATATTTGGCTGCTGTTTTAGTCTAAATAGTGTTATTCCAGATTGTTTTTCTGTATACCAAGTAATACCGGGAACAGGAGTATGTTTTTTAATTTTTAGTTGCTCTAGTTTGAGCATACCTATTTTATAAGCATTGTATACATCTAATTGATTTTCTAAAGAATAGTTATAATTTGCTGATGCACTGTCTAGCTTAATTGGGTTTAATATAATAGGTATTTTTGCTTTAGCGTCTTCTCGCCAATACCCTTCCCAGTCCCCGTTATCTTGTTCTCTGATTACAAGATTTAGAAGTTCTTTATTATTTTTAGCCAATGTAAACTGCCACATATCATCTACCTGAATTCCTTCTAAAGCGTGATCTTTTTTATCATCTTCAAAAAAATAATTTAAGTAGCGTATGGGGGATTCATCATAACAGTTAATTCGTATTACTATAGAGCGCTCCCCTACTGCTCCCTGTAAAAAAATAACTTTGTCTACATGGGTTTTCAGTATACCTGCATTTAAAAAACAGGTACCAAAGACTAGAATTGCTAAATTTAAAAATAGGAACTTCATTTTAAAATACAGGATCTCTATAGTTTACTAAGATTATTTATAGGTTTTACTTAATACAGAGGTTGAATAAGACCCATAGGCATCTATTGTATTGACCTGAATTTCATAAATAGCATTTAAAGTGACGTCAAAATCTGCTACTGTTGTTTCTGTTTGATTTTCTTTAGATAATATAATGGTATTGTCTTCTTTAACCACAACACTGTATTTTAGTTCGCTAGCCTCCGAATCTTCATCTGCACCTACCCAAGATAAGGTAGCCATTTGTGTTGTCGTATCAATATCAAAACTAATAACTGCAGCATAAGGCACATAATTTCCTACAGGGTTACCCGGAGTTGTAAATGAATGGGTCTCACTACTACTTTCCCCATCAGCATTTGTTGCTACTACCGTCCAGGAATAAGTTTTACCTTTATCTAAAATACTCGTAGTGCTAGTACCCGAAATTTGCTTACTTACCACCTCTGTTCCAGATTGAGCAATCTTTAATATGTAAGCAGTAGCATATGTACTTTTTTCCCAAGAAAAACTAATTTCAGCTTTAGTATCATCGCTATTAACTGCAGCAAATGCTGTACACTGTTGGCCATTTTCAGGTAGTGTTAAAGCCGCCTTAGTTGGTTTATTTTCGGCAACAGGATCTGGCTCCGTAGGTGGATCTACGGGTGAATCTGAATCTCCTCCACAAGAGATTGTAAATGCCATCACAATAACTAGAATTATAAATTTTGATGTTATATTTTTCATTTTAATATCACTTTAAAAGTTTGTACTTCGGCATCTTGCTTAATCTTAAAAATATAAGTTCCGGCATCGTAATCACTCAAACTTATAGTCTGAGTAGTTGCTGCATCTCTTTCAATCAATAAGCTACCTGTAGCCGTGTAAACTTGTATAATACCAGTTGTAACCGCATTGATATGCACGAGGTCTGATGTAGGATTGGGATACAGCGTTACAGACGGACTAATTATAAAACTGTCTTCTACGATGCCCTGACAGTCACTGCTAGTTGCTATAACAATCTTGTTTGTTTCTTGCAACAATGCATTATCTATTGCGATGGTCGAACTTTTAGAACTTTCTGTGATATATGTTTTTGATATTCCGTTGATTGTAATATCATACTCGGTGCTACCCGAAACCGTATACGTAATATTAGATTTGGTTTGTACTCGTTTTGCTTTGACTGCTGAAATTTCATTAACCATAACTCCAAAACTTTGCTTAAAATCTATGCTGCTAATTTCAACAGTTATGTCATAATTTCCTGCAGCCAGATTATTTTTTTCCCAGTTGGTAGAGGTATTCATCTCCACATCAGAGAATACTTGAGCATCACCACTACCTTGCACCGTAATTGTATAGATAAAACTATCCATATCTGTAGCAACTCGAATACTCCCATCTTCTTTGTCAGGACAGCTAGGTGTTTCAACGTATACCGTAATTGTTGGTGACATACGTCGAAACACCACATCTGTCTCTGCCTGGCTAATTTGCGGACCTGTATTGCCCGCTAGATCTTTATAATTTATCATAAATGGTATAGAACCCTCGGTATCTGTTGATAATGCCGTATAGGTTGCTTCAAATTGATTTGTAGCTGTATTAGTTACCGTTACTGATTGTCCTGCAATCGTAACTACAGGCATTTCTATAGATTCTGAAGCTGTAAAATTTAATGTGACAATATCTCCTGCTTCAGCATACGCTGAATTTGTATTGCTTGATACTAAGGTAACCGCAACTAGTTTTGGATTTGTTCGGTCATAGGTTACGCTAGATTCGTCAGAAGTTTGAATAACGGCAACTCCGTCATTCCCTGCCAAGTCTTTAAATTGAATATTAAAAGGAATTATACCTTCTACATCTGTGTCTGTAAGCTCATAAGTTGCCTCATATTTGTTTTCTCCCACAGCGGTTGCAGCAACCGTTTGACCTGCGAGTGTGGTTATAATATCGGTAATCGCTTCTGAAGCTGTAAAACTTAATGTTACGGTTGATCCATTTTTGGCGTATGCCAAATTAGTAGCATTTGATGTTATAGAAACAATACTGAGCGTAGGTTTTGTATAATCTAAAGTATATACTTCGCCGGCAGTAAATCCGGTTTTAAGTTGATTACCATCTGCATCTACGATGTCTGTTCCAGTAGATTTTACATCTAGTCGTACCGTTCCTTCACCAGTTAAATTAGTTAATACAACATCATAAGAAGACTCATTTACAGGATTAATTGAGGCAATAGTTCCTGTAATATCTCCAATAGTTGTAAGTGTAAAATCTGTTAAATCTACCCCGGTTACTTCTGCTGTAAAGTTTATATTAAAAGTAACCTCATTAGCATTAGTAGTAATAGATGCTGGAGATTTTCGGGAAATATCTGATACTAATAATGTTGATTCTCCTGCAATTACAATTTTATCTGTTGGTATATTGTTTACATCCATATCATAACCTATATAATAACTGGTATTAGGAGGTTGATTGTATGCTGAATTTTGCCAGGCAATTGCTGTACGGTATTGCGGATCGTGCATTAATGTAGGAATGCGATACTCGGTGGGCATATCAGTTGTAAAAATTACCAAAGCTGTATTGTCTGATCTGCGGAAGATAATTTCTTCACGCCAATCTCCCAAAATATCTGCCATAAGCGACGGATTACTTTTGGTACTGTTATTTGAAGATATAGGTGCTGCATTATAAATAGTAAATAATCTGCTTGACCATTTATTTACATAATCCCACTTATCAATATAAGTCCTGTCATAAATCTCTCTACCTAAATCACCATCCCACCAAATTCCAAAATTATACGAAGGCTTATTGGTACTTATAGGGTTTCCTTTGGCATCGTAAACATGCGCACCTGAAGATCCCCACATCTCGTTACCTTTATAATTGGGGTCAAGATCTGCAGACATAGAACGCCCTACATCACCTGTAGTTGCTACACCCCAGTTTGTTCTTCCTGTTTTTGCATCGTATTGTCTAAGTCCCATACCATCGTAATTACCGGGAGACTCAAGGTTGATCCAAATTTCTTGTCCTGGTGAATCCAAATCCATATCGGTCATATGCAAGGCATCACCATGACCCATACCGTAGGTCCATAATGGTGTACCGTCATCATTAATAGCACTCGAACCATTAATAATCTCGTCTTTACCATCACCATCTACATCACCTACAGTCATTTGATGGTTACCCTGACCAGAATATGCATCATACTCAGGATGCGCCGGGTCTTTGCTATCAAAAATCCATCGCAGAGTTAATTTGCCATCACGCCAGTCATACGCTGCGCGTACTAATTTATTATAATAACCACGTCCTGCTATTAAGCTGGGACGTGCTCCATCTAAGTAAGCCACAGCAGACACGTAACGATCTTGACGATTACCATAATTATCTCCCCAGTCTGATACATTTGCACGAGCAGGTTCATAGGAAGTAGTAGCCATTGCAGCACCGGTTAATCCATTAAAAACCGTTAAAAATTCGGGTCCTTCCTGCACCCATCCATTGAAGTTGCGATAATCTACAGTAGCATCACCTATTACGGTGCCTTGCCCATCAATAGTACCGTCTGCCGTTTTTAATATTATTTCGGCTTTGCCATCACCATCAAAATCGTACACCATAAACTGATTGTAATGTGGACCAGCATTTACATTTATTCCTAAATCTATTCTCCACAAGCGCGTACCGTCAAGTTTGTAACAATCAAAAATTTCTTTACCGCTGTATCCCCCTGCATTATCATTTACTCGTGTAGGTTGCCATTTTAAAACAATCTCATAGATTCCATCTCCGTCAACATCTCCCACCGATGCGTCATTGGCTGTATAGGTATATATATCTCCATTAGGTAAAGTACCGCTGGGAGGCATTTGTATAGGAACCGATAGTTGATTTTTTGACCAAACATAAACAAGATCTGTCTCTATACCTTCTTCCCCGTTTATAATAGGTTTTATACTATAATTATTATTGTTGGAAGTTGTGTTGTCAACGTAGTTAGTAGAGTTTGTAATAGGATTTGGATTGATTTTCACACTATTGCGATATACATTAAAACTTATATCTTTTGGGTCTGTCCCCAATAACCTCCAACTTAGATAAACCTCATTGCTGGATTTTTGAACCGCAACTAGACCACGAGTTAAAAACTCTACTTGTTTAGCAGTCGTTACAGGGAGATCAGGTTCTGGTAACGTACTTAACCGCACTGTATTACCATAAGAGGCATTTCCCCCATTTATAGCATATGCTCTTAAATAGTAAAAAGTTGCTGGGCTTAGATTAGTAAGATTTACGGTAAAATCTCCTATACCTCCAGATCCCTCAGTCTCTTTAGAATCCTCAATTGTGGGCTTTGAATTGGATATACTATAAACCACTCCTCTTTCGGTAATTTCATTTCCTCCATCAGAAGTAATATTACCTCCGGTTTTTGCAGTAGTCGGTGTAATTGCAGTAGGTACATGGGTAAATAAAATTGCTGGAGGTGGTGGGGGGACATACGTTCTTACAATAGGAGTATTTTCTCCATTTGTATTTCTTTTTGTATAAATAATATAGGGATTGGGCGCATTATTTATAGCTAGAGCAAGATTACCTAATGCTTCGTCTACCCCACGAGAAGCCAGTTTATTTTCTAATTCTGTCCAGGTGCTTGTACCCACAGCGAGTTTACGTACACGTGCTACTTGTGCATAAGAACTGCCTTCATATTTATCAACGATAGAACAGTATAAATTACCTTCTGCGTCAGGTATTAAACTGATTTCCTGACCATCTCTGGATGAAAGACTGGTTTTTGAACTCCACGAATCAGCACCTTTGTCGTATATAACAGCTGTTGCTTTGTTACCATTAGATATATCAAAACTTACAATACAAAGTTTATTATCATCAATATTTGCAATACGCGTCTGTCGTACAGGCGCTATAGGATTGGGATTTACACGTTCTTCCCAAACAGTGCCATTAAAACTAAATAATGCCATTGTACCTGTAGTATCACCCGTACCATTTAATCGAGAACAAACAACCCACGGCTTATCTGCAGCATCAAAAGTAAGACTCAAGGAGACTGCAATACCTCCAAAAATAGGTGTAGCACCTACAGTTTCCCAAGAAGTTCCATTAAACTTCCTTACATAGGGCTCTAATCCTGTATCACTAAAGGCTGCATAAATCACATTAAAAGAATCGAAAGCAATAGAATACCGCTGACCACTAAATTTTGAGCTGGCTTCACTTACATTGCCCTCAGATGCATATAAATTATCTGCAACATCATTAAGCGGATTCCAGGTTTCAGCTATATAATCAAATTTTTTAACTGCAAGTTTTCTGGAGTTTGATATATCAATATAAGATACATACAGTTCTCCTATGGAGTTTGAATGAATTCTGGTAAATGAAACATTAGTAGCGAGGTCATCTCCTACCTGCTCCCAAGAGCCATCTGCAAGTCGTTTTTTTACTTTACCTACTCCGGCTTCAGTAAAAACAGCGTAAGGTATAAATGTAGATCCGTTTTCTACAAGCGCTATATCTGTATAAGTACTAGCAACAGCAGAAATTTCTTCTTCATTACCTAAAACTGTCCATTCTTGAGCAACTGCTGAAAATGAAATAAATAAAAATACCAGTATTAGTAAAAATGGAGCTTGAAGAAATTGAATTGATAGGGTAATTTTCTTTTTCATATTTAGAACTCTCTTAAATTAACAAATGATGGATCTATGATTTAATAAACGCTGCTTACCGCAACAACTATATCGATTGCGAATATCACATAGAGTATTTTTACTATTTACCAATGATTATTAGACAGAATAAACTTTCAACTATTAAACTAAAGGTTATTAATAGTAAGAAAAGCTTATAAGCTACACATTTTCAACAACAAGGCTAAAGTACTTTAATTAGTAAATGGAAGTATCCTGTTGTAACCCGTAATCGATTACATAAAGTGCTTGTTGGATATGTTTAGTAATATCATCTTAAAATCTGAATCATTTATTTGCCCACCATATAACTCCTTTAGTTTATCAGGTTATGGAACAAATGATTAAAGACTTTTTGTAAATTTTATTTTACATAGGTATTTGCCGGTTCTAAATGTTGTGAATGAAGTTGCCACCATCAAGATTCTATAGAGCTTCTCCCTCAAAATTTTAATATTCCCCGGGGGAGCATCAACGTATCATCTACAGAAAATAATCGCAGTTCATCAAGTGGAAAATCAGTCGAATAATAGAACTGTTTAAATAGTATGTTGTCATTTCCATTGTAGACTTCCCCTTTTTAGGACACCTTAAAATTCGATAAATAGTTATTATTTAGTTCAGGTTTGATGAAGAATTTAAATTCTTCATCAAACCTAGGCATA